>JAYVDG010000525.1:0-10003 GCA_043749525.1 Phenylobacterium sp. | reverse complement strand
GTGAAGGCCGACACCGGCGAATACGTCTGGCACTATCAGGTGAACCCCGGCGAGAGCTGGGACTATTCGGCCGTGCAGCCGATGATCCTGGCCGACCTCACCATCGAAGGTAAGCCGCACATGTGCTCATGCAGGCGCCAAAAAACGGCTTCTTCTATGTGCTGGACCGCACGGACGGAAAGCTGCTCTCGGCCAAGAACTTCGTGCCGGTGACCTGGGCCACGGGCATCGACATCAAGACCGGCCGGCCGATCGAGAACCCGTCGGCCCGTTACAAGGAAAACGTCGAGCTGCAGATGCCGGCCCCGCTGGGGGCCCACAACTGGCACCCGATGTCCTACAGCCCGAAGACCGGGCTGGTTTACATCCCGGCTCAGCAGATGCCGTTCGCCTATCAGAACCAGACCACCGACTTCACCTACAAGCCGGGCGCCTGGAACCTGGGCATCAACCTTTTGGCCAACGCCGCCCCGATGACGGCCGAGCAGACCAAGGCCATGGCGGCGATGATCAAGGGCAGCCTGATCGCCTGGGACCCGGTGAACCAGAAGGCGGTCTGGACCGTGCCGCGGCCCTATTTCTGGAACGCGGGCGTGCTCTCGACCGGCGGGGGCCTGGTGTTCCAGGGCGCGGCGGAGGGGCAGTTCTATGCCTATGACGCGACCAACGGGAAGCAGCTCTGGGCCTACCCGACCGGCAATGGCGTCATCGCCGCGCCCATGACCTACGAGCTGAACGGCGAGCAATACGTCGCCCTGATGGTGGGCTCGGGCGGCGGCGGTCAGGTCTCGGCGCCTTCGCTGATGCCGACGCGGCCGCGCCTGCCCGGGCGGTTGCTGGTCTTCAAGCTGGGGGCCACGGCCAAGGCGCCGGACTTCGTCCTGCCGGCCCAGCCGACCATCGACCTGACCAAGGTCACCACCACCGGCGATTCCAAGCGTGGCTATGTGGTATTCAACAACAACTGCCAGGTCTGCCACGGCGCCAACGCCACGGGCTCGTGGCTGCCCGATCTGAAGCGCTCGCCGATGATCACCACGGCCGAGGACTTCAACTCGGTGGTGATCAAGGGGGTCAAGGCCCACAACGGCATGATCAGCTTCTCCAAGTTCCTGAAGCCGGAGGAACTGGAAGACGTGCGCGCCTTTCTGATCAGCCAGGGCAAGGGCGAGCCCCTGCCCGGCGCGGTGGCGGGGAAGTAGCGGAAGCGACGTAGCGGTCGCGCATGGGAGAGGCTAAATCCTCTCCCATGAACGCCCCCTTCAAGACCGACGCCCTGCCGCAGTGGAATCTCGGCGATCTCTACGCCGGGCGGGACGACCCGAAGATCGAGGCGGACCTGGCGCAGGCCAAGGCCGACAACGACGCGCTGGTGGCGCTGAAGGGCCGGTTCGTGGCGATGCGCGGCGAGCCGCTCCGGTTGGGAGAGCTGCTGGACCACGGGATCGGGCTCTATGAGGCGGCGACCAATGGCCTGTGGGGCGTGGGCGCCTATGCGGGGCTGGCCTCGTCGACGGCGCGCAACGATGCGGCGTGGTCGAAGTTCGAGGGCGACCTGCGGGCGCGCTCGGCGCAGATCGCGGCGGAGAGCCTGTTTTTCACCTTGGAGCTGAACGAACTCGACGACAATGAGATCGAGGCGGCGTTCCGGGCTCACAAGCCGGCGGCCAGGTGGCGGCCATGGATCCGGCGCGTGCGGCTGTCGCGTCCGCACGAGCTGAGCCCCGATCTGGAGCGGATGCTGATCGACCGCGGCCCGGCGGTCGCTAACTGGAGCCGGCTGTCGGAAGAGACGCTGGCGGCGCTCACCGCGAACGTCGGGCGCGAGACCCTGACCCTGTCGGAGACCCTGAACCGGCTGTCGGACCCGGACGGCGCGCGGCGCAAGCAGGCGGCGCAGGCGCTGGCGAAATCGCTGGCCGAGCGGACGCCGACGCTGGCGCTCTGCTTCAACACCCTGGCCTTCGAAAAGCAGGTGGAGGACCGCTGGCGGAAGTACCCGACGCCTGCCGCCTCACGGCACATCGGAAATGAGGTGGACGCCGACGCGGTGGCGGCGCTGGAGGCCGCGGTGGTCGAGGCCTATGAGCCGGTCAGCCACCGCTACTATCGCCTCAAGGCCAGGGCCATGGGCCGTGACGTGCTGGACCAGTGGGACCGCAATGCGCCGCTGGATACCGCCCAGCCGCGCACCTACGGCTGGGACGAGGCCAAGGGGATGGTGCTGGAGAGCTTCGCGGCGCTCGCGCCGAAGTTCGCGGACACCGCCCAGACCTTCTTCAGCCACCCGTGGATCGATGCGAAGCCACGCGCGGGCAAGCAGTCGGGCGCCTATTCGCACCCGGTGACGGCCAACCGGCACCCCTACGTTTTCATGAATTACATGGGCGAGCGGCGCGATGTGCTGACCCTGGCCCACGAACTGGGGCACGCGGTGCACCAGACCCTGTGCGCCCCGCTGGGCACCCTGCTCGCGGACACGCCGCTGACCCTGGCCGAGACCGCCTCGATCTTTGGCGAGGGGCTGGTGTTCGAGCGCTTTTTGGCCAACGCGACCAAGGCCGAGCGCAAGGGCCTGCTGGCCGGCAAGATCGAGGATGGGCTCAACACCGTCGTCCGCCAGATCGCCTTCCACCGCTTCGAGACGCGGTTCCACGCGGCGCGGATGGAGGGCGAGGTTTCGCCCGAGCAGATCGGCGCCATCTGGATGGCCTGCATGAGCGAGAGCCTGGGGCCCGCTGTGAAGCTCAACAAGGGCTACGAACACTACTGGGCCTACGTCAGCCACTTCGTCCACGCGCCGTTCTACGTCTACGCCTATGCGTTCGGCGACCTCTTGGTGCGCGGCCTGATGGAGAAGCGCCGCGAGGACCCCAAGGCGTTCGCGCCGCTGTACGAGGACCTGCTGGCCGCCGGCGGCACCCGGACCTACGTCGAGGCCCTGGCGCCCTTCGGGCTGAACCCGCGCGAGAAGGCGTTCTGGGCGGCGGGGATGAAGCAGATGGAACGGCTGGTGGACGAGTTCGAGGCGTTGGTTTGAGGTGAGCCGCGAGCGTTGGGTCGCTTCGGGCTGGGCGGCCATTCCGCTGGCGCCAATCGCTATTCCCCTGGCGATCCTCGTCCAGCTGCTTCCATTCAAAAAGACGGTGGATCGCACGCCCCCGGAGGTTGCCAAATTCATTCGCGAATTTGTCGAGGGAACCGAGGGTGAATGGGATTGGGACGAGTTTGAGAACGTTCCGATTACCGATCCGGCGCTCGAGGCCATTAGACTTCGGGCCGTAGCCGCCGGGCCTCGCAGCAGCCGCGCCGATGCTGATTTTGAGCGCCTCAGGGAATGCTTGAGGCAAGCGGAAGCCATCAGGGTCCGCCAAACCCCAGCTTAAAGCTCATGCCGGCCAATCTGCCTTTGGGCCTGGGCAACTCAAGGAGCGGCTCTTTGGCCGCCCGCGACGCGGCGCGCCTTTGGCGCGTCCTTGACTTGCCCAGGCCCAAAGGCTCGCATCATCCATGAGATGTAAGGGCGGGACCGTCCCTTAGGATCCGTTCGCGAAGCCCTCTCCCCCTTGCGGGGAGAGGGTAGGGAGTGGGGGTGGCGGCTCGGCTTCTCGGGGCCAGGGCGCCGACCTCACAGCTTGCACCCCCACCCCTGACCCCTCCCCGCAAGGGGGAGGGGAAACGCTCGCCTACCGCCGCAGCTTGAAATCGTAGCGCCGCCGGCCGCCCTCGCCAGACACCAAACCGTGTGCGCGCAAGCTGAGCCACGGGGGGCCGGACGCAATCCGCGCCGTCTATGTCGGAACACCGCGTGCTGGATCGTCCTTCGGGCGAACATGCCTGGAGAGATTCCGATGAAGCCGTTCCGCGTCCTCGCCGCCGCTAAGGCCTTTGGGCTGGTTCTCGTGGCCGGTCCCGCCGTCGCCGCGACAGCCCCCGTCCCGCCGGCTGGCGCCTATGCGATCGACAAGTCCCACACCTCGGTGACTTTCCGGGTGAACCACCTGGGCTTTTCGCACTACACGGCGCGGTTCGCGAACGTGGACGGCAAGCTGACGTTCGATCCGGCCAAGCCCGCCGCCATGGCCGTGCAGGCCACCATCGACCCGCTGTCGCTGGCGCTGAACACCCCGCCCGCGGGCTTCCACGACGCTCTGATGGGCAAGGCCTGGTTCGACGCGGCGACCTTCAAGGCGATCACCTTCAAGTCCACCAAGGTCGAGCCGACCGGCGCAAATACGGCCAAGGTGACGGGGGACTTTACCCTGCACGGGGTGACCAAGCCGGTGGTTCTGGACGTCACCTACAACGGCGGCTGGACGCAGAGCGCCTTCGACGGCAACCGCGTCGGCTTCTCGGCCCATGGCGTCTTCAAGCGTTCGGCGTTCGGGATGGGCGGCGGCCTGCCGCCGCCCGGTACCAACATGGGCGTCAGCGACGATGTCGAGGTGATGATCGAGACCGAGTTCAGCCTGGGCGGGCCGGCCAAAAAGTAGCTGGGCGAAGAAGTAGCCCTCGGCCTTACTCGTGGGCGAGCAGGTAGCGCGCCCAGCGGGCAGCCATGGCCAGGACCACGGCGCCGATCGCCAGTTCCACGGCCTCGGTCTGCGACCAGCCATCGACCGCGAAGCCGAGGGCGGTGATCAGGAAGGCGGCGGCCAGCGCCACGCACACCCAGTGGACGGCGCGGCCGATCAGGCCGGTGTGACCGATCTGCGGGCTCAGGGCGCGGGGCCAGAAGAGACTCGGCATTGGGTTTGCCTCCCACGACGACGGCCGGGCGCCGTGCAATCGAGCAGTTACGCCCCTGCCCGGTTAACGGATGCCTCTCAACGAGCCGCAATCCAGGCGCGCATCGCGGCCGCCTCGTGCTTGCCGCTCATGATGAAGCGGGTGTCGGCGCCCACGGTGACCAGATCGAAGCCCTTGGAAATCATCTTCTGGGAATAGGCGGGGCTGGCGGTGTGGACGCCGATCCTGACGCCCGCGGCCTGGCAGGCGGCGAGAATTTTGTCGAAGGCCGCCATCAGCATAGGCGCGTCCTGATCCTGGCCCGGCGAGCCGCCCAGGCCGAGCGAGAGGTCCGAAGGGCCGATGTAAACGCCGTCGAGACCGGGCGTGGCGACGATCGCCTCGACGTTCGCCAGGCCCGCGGCGGTCTCGACCATGGCGAAGGTCAGGATTTCCGCGTTGGCCTTGCCCAGGTAGTCGGGGCCGCCGTAGACCACCGCGCGCGTCGGGCCGGAGGAGCGGAACCCGTCCGGCGGATAGCGGCAGGCCTGGACGAAGGCCGCGCACTCGGCCGCGTCGTTGATCATCGGGCAGATGATCCCGTAGGCCCCGGCGTCGAGCGCCCGCATGATCTCGCCGGGCTGGTTCCAGGAGACCCGCACCAGCGGCGTGGCGTCCGTGGTGGAGATCGCCTGCAGCATGGCCAGCATGTCGGAATAGCCGATGACCCCGTGCTGGGTGTCGACAGTCACCACGTCCCAGCCCATGGAGGCCATCAACTCGGCGGAAAAGCCGCCGGGCATGGAGCACCAGCCGCCAATCGCGGGCTGGCCGGCGGCCCAGATCTGGCGAAGGCGGTTGGCGCGCATCGACTCTTCCCCTCAAAACTCGGCAAGACTAGGCCGGCAACCGGGAGAGTCGATATGAAAGCTCTGTGGATCGGCCTGGCCGCCGCGACCGTCCTTACCGCCGACGCCGGCGCCGCCCCCAAACCGCCGGACCCCGCGGACCTGGCCTACAAGCTGCCCGACCAAATTCCATGGCAGGGCGATGGGCGGTCCGGGTCGCTGGTCTATCCCCTGTGGGGCGATGCGACCAAGCCGGGCCCCTACGCCATCCTGGTGAAGTGGCTGCCTAACCGGATGAGCCAGCCGCACACTCACCCGAACGCCCGTTACATCACCGTGGTCAAGGGCGCCTGGTGGGTCGGGACGGGCCAGACCTATGCGCCGGAAACCACCTTCCCAATTCCCGCCGGCTCCAGCGTCGTCCACGCCGCCAAGCAGTGGCACTACGACGGCGCCAAGGACGGCGAGGTGATACTGGAAATCGTCGGCGAGGGGACGCAGTAGGCCCAAGTGTGCAGGCTGGGGGCTAGGTCTCGGCGGCCAACGATGGTCAACTGCCGGCAAATCCGCAGTGATTTTTGAGGAGACGAGACTATGACTTTCAGACTGGCGGCCTTGGCGCTGGGCGTCTCCCTGGCTGTGTCGGGCGCGGCGTGCGCGGACCCGGAGGTGCTGGTGAAGTGCGACGGCGTCGGCCCGGCGCAGAAATTCACCCGCGAGACCGGCTGGAAAGCCTATCCCAACCCCGACCGCAGCGTCGTGATCACCCGCGAGAAGGGCAAACTGGGGATGGAGCTTACCGGCGACAATCCGATCTCATCGCGGGCGGTGATGGCCCTGCCGCAGCACGAGATCACCAACTTCCGCGTGCTCGGCCACAACGGCATCCAGAACTTCCACGTGGTGCAGGGCCTCTATTCCGGCAAGCCGGAGCTGAAGCACACGACCTTCGGCGCCAAGGACGGGACCGGGACCTATCACCAGGAAGAAACGACGCTGACCAACTGCTCGGTGGTGGACGCCGATGTCTCGGTTCCGAAGGAAACCGCGGGGCCGGCGGCGAAGTAGGGGCATGACCGCCCCCTCTTGCTCGTCATCCCCCGGCTTGCGCGATGTCTAACAAGCCGAATTTTGCTGCCATGACCGTCAACGAACGGCTCTTTGCTGCCGGTCTGATCGAGGCATGGGACGCGGCGACTCTTGTGCGTGATCGCGACCGGATGATTGGAATTCTTGAGCGAGTTGATATGGGTGAGCAGTCGGCTACCACCGTGGATGCCGTGCTGGCCAATCCTGGCAGGCACGGACACTGACATCGTCGCGATTCGGCAGCACGCCTAATACTGCTCGCACCGCCCTTTCACCAACTCCAAGGAGCTTGGCTGAGTCGTAGCCAACCTCGTCCTTGAAGACGGTCTCGACGTTCTTGATGCTGGTGATGGTCTTGGACGGGTCGCTCTTGACGATCATCAGGTCGGCGTTTCTTGCCCGCCGCGACGGCGCCGATCTGGTCGGCGAGGCCCAGGGAGGTCGCGCCGTTCAAAGTCAAGACAGTCTTGATGCGCTGCGCCGACGCGGCTCCGGGACGAACCGCTTGCCATTTTTCAAACGCTTGTTAGTCACGGGGTTATACTGACGGCCTCCCCCCGCATTGTCGGCCGCCCCCGTACTGTTTCGGCGGATTTTTTAGGACGCTTAGATGGCTGAAAATGTGAAGCCGGCGGCGACGCCCGAGCGGCCCTACGACGACCGCCCGGTCCACACCGAGGCCCCGCTGCCGCCGGAGGTGCAGGCGCCGCTAGCGCAGTTCAAGGGCGAGGAGCCGCCTTCGCCGCAGTGGTTCAAGGACGCCATCGCGCTGGAGCCGGAGCGCGTGTTCGTTGAGAGCCTGGGCTCCAAGCTGGAAGTCCTGACCTGGGGCGAGGTCGGCAAGCCCGGCCTGCTATTCGTGCACGGCAACTCGGCCCACGCCGATTGGTGGAGCTTCATCGCCCCGTTTTTCGCCGCCGATTTCCGAGTGGCCTCGATGTCGCTGGCCGGCATGGGCGCATCCGATTGGCGCGAGCGTTATTCATTCACCGACTTCGCCGAGGACGCGGAGGCCGTCAGCCGGGCGACCGGGCTCTACGAAGGCGGGCGCAAGCCGATCTACATCGGCCACTCGTTCGGCGGGGGCCAGGTGTTCTTCGCCGCTGTGCGCAACCCCGAGCGGATGCATGCGGCGATCATGGTCGACACCGGGTTCGGTCCGCCACCGGAAGAGATGGCCAAGCGCCTGGCGCAGATGGAGGCGGTGCGCAACATCCCCACCACCGACCGGCCGAGCCGCATCTATGCGACCATGCCGGAGGCGCTGAACCGTTTCCGCCTGATGCCGCCGCAACCGGCGGGCAACGCCTACATCGCCGACTTCATCGCGCGCCGGTCCCTGAAAAAAGTTCCGATGCCCGACGGCAAGGGCGAGGGCTTCACCTGGCGGTTTGACCCCAACATGTGGGCCAAGCTCGACCGCGAGCGGGCCATGGGCGGCGATCCCGGCCAGGCGGTGGATGTCACGATGCCGATGGTGCACATCTACGGCGCCAAGAGCCGGATCGTGGAGTTCCGCAAGGCCGGCGCGCCTTCGCCCTTCCCGCCGGGCCTGAAGGAGATCGAGATCCCCGACGCCCACCACCACATCATGATCGACCAGCCGCTGGCGCTGGTCGCGGCCCTGCGCGCGCTGCTCGCGGTCTGGCCTGGGTAGCGGCCCCGCTTGAGCGCTTGGCCGGTCTCGTGTAGCACCGGGCCAACGGACGTAACCGAACTAGAGAGCGCACCACCCATGGCCGGCCAGGCTTCCGACTATCACCGCGGCGAGCAGGACATCAGCGAGCAGGTTTCGACCTTTGCGTTGGTGATGGGCATCACCAAGTGGGGCTCGCTGGTCATCGCCGCTTTTCTACTGACGGTGACCCTGTGGTTCTGCACCGACGCCGGCTTCATGGCCGGCGCGATTTCGGGCGGCGTGCTGCTGCTGCTGGGCATTGTCCTGCTGCGCGCCAAGCCGGCGGCTGACCACTAGAAACCGACGCCCCCTTCTCACCCGATCATGTTGATTCAACATGATCGGGAAGGGCTCTGGGCGTCTGGACAGATTCCGGCGAGCGCCCGTAAGGTCGCCGCAGTCGCGTTCGGGGAACCTCGCTCAACATGGCCGTTATCGCCGTCACCAGGGAACGCCGCGCTGGTGAAACCCGCGTCGCCGCTGTTCCCGAAACGGTAAAGAAACTGATCGCCTCGGGGTTCTCCTTGGTGGTCGAGGCCGGCGCCGGCGAGGCCGCGGCCTATGCCGACGCCGACTACGCCGCCGCGGGCGCAACGCTCGCCAAGACGGCGAAGGACGCGCTGGCCAAGGCGGACATCCTCTTCAAGGTCCGTGCCCCCGAGGCCGATGAGATCGTCGCGATCAAGCCCGGCACGATCGTGGTCGCCACCCTCAATCCCTACATCGACAAGGCCGCGCTGGCCGGTCTGGCCAAGGCCAAGGCGACGGCGTTCGCCATGGAGTTCGTGCCGCGCATCACGCGAGCGCAGGTGATGGATGTCTTGTCCAGCCAAGCGAACCTGGCCGGTTACCGCGCGGTGATCGAGGGTGCGGAGGCCTATGGCCGGGCCATGCCGATGATGATGACGGCGGCCGGCACCATCGCGGCCGCCAAGGTCTTCATCATGGGGGTCGGCGTCGCGGGGCTGCAAGCCATCGCCACAGCGCGGCGGCTGGGCGCGGTGGTCACCGCCACCGACGTGCGCCCCGCCACCAAGGAGCAGGTGGAGAGCCTCGGCGCGAAGTTCCTGGCGGTCGAAGACGAGGAATTCAAGAACGCCCAGACCGCCGGCGGCTACGCGAAGGAAATGAGCGCGGAGTACCAGGCCAAGCAGGCCGATCTGGTCTCCACCCACATCGCCAAGCAGGACATGGTGATCACCACCGCCCTGATCCCCGGCCGCCCGGCGCCGAAGCTGATCTCCGCCGCCCAGGTGGCCTCGATGCGGTCGGGCTCGGTGATCGTCGACCTGGCCATCGAGCAGGGCGGCAATGTCGTGGGCGGCAAGCTCGGCGAGGTTTTCACGACCAAGAACGGCGTGAAGATCATGGGCGTCGCGAACCTGCCGGGCCGCATCGCCACGGACGCCTCGGCGCTCTACGCCCGCAACCTGATGGCCTTCGCGGGCCTCTTCCTCACCAAGGAGGGCGCCTTCGCCCCCGACTACGAGGATGAGATCCTGAAGGCCGCGCTGGTCACCCAAGGCGGCGCGGTCGTCCATCCGAACCTGAAGGGCTGAGGCATGGAAGCCGTCGATCCCACCGTCTTTCGCCTGGCGATCTTCGTGCTGGCGATCTTCGTCGGCTACTACGTGGTCTGGAGCGTGACGCCGGCCCTGCA
>JAYVDG010000524.1:0-10006 GCA_043749525.1 Phenylobacterium sp. | reverse complement strand
CACCTTGTCGGCGAAGATCATCGGCAGATCGAACTCGGGAAGGCCGGGGGGACTGGACATGGCGGCAAACTGCCATGATTCCCCCCCACCTACCCTGGCATCCCAAGCCAAGGCGCGCTTAGATAAGCGATCAGGGAGAGACCAGCATGGCCAAGTTCCAGGTGAAACCGCTCACCCCCACCATCGGCGCCGTCGTCGAGGGCATCGACCTCTCCCAGCGGCTGGACGACGGGCAGCTGGAAGAGGTCCGCGCCGCCCTGCTGGCCCACCAGGTGATCTTCTTCGAGGACCAGCACATCACGCCGGTTCAGCATCGCGACTTCGCCGCGAGGTTCGGGGCGCTGCATACCCATCCACTCTATCCCGGCGTGCCCGAGGCCCCGGAGCTGTTCATCCTGGACAACCACAAGGACAACCCCACCGACAACGACAGCTGGCACACCGACGTGACCTTCATCGAGACCCCGCCCATGGCCTCGATCCTCTACGCCAAGCACCTGCCCCCCAGCGGCGGGGACACTATCTGGTCGAACATGAAGGCGGCCTATGAGGCCCTGTCGCCCACCTTCCGCGAGTTCCTGTCGGGCCTGGACGCGGTGCACGACTTCGCCCGCGGCTTCCCGCAGCAGGGCATCGTGGCGGCCGGCGCGGGCGCCGAGAAGCACGCCAAGGCGCTCGCCGCCAACCCGCCCGTCCTGCACCCGGTGGTGCGCACCCATCCGGAGACGGGCGAAGACGGCCTGTTCGTCAACTACGGCTTCACCGACCGCATCAAGGGCCTGCGCCGCAAGGAGAGCGACGCCATCCTGGGCATGCTGTTCGAGCACATCCAGAAGCCGGAGTTCCTGGTCCGCTGGCGCTGGAAGGACAACGCCATCGCCTTCTGGGACAACCGGGTGACCCAGCATTACGCGGTCAACGACTACCTGCCCCACCGCCGGATCATGAACCGCGCCACCGTCCTGGGCGACCGGCCCTATAATCGCTCCCGCATGCCCGCCGGTATGAAGGCCGCCGCCGAGTGACCGAGGTTCCGGCGACGACCTACCCCGACACCGGCCTGCTGGCGGTCTTTGCGCGGCTGGGTTTTGGCCTGACCCTGCTGGCCATCTTCCTGGCCTCGATCGCGCCCGGCTGGCTGACGCCGAAGCTGCTGCACTCGCATTACCTGGAGCATTTCGCGGCCTTCTACGTGGCGGCCTGCGCCGGGCTTGCCGCCATGCCACGCACCCATATCCGCAGGATCGCCCTCGGCTACCTGCTGTTCGCCCTGATCCTGGCGGGAACCCAGTACGCCCGGGGCCTGAGCACCGAGGTGGCCATCCGCAACTGGGTGGCCGACGCCGGCGGCGTGCTGGCGGCCCTGTCGCCGGTGGTGGTGGAACGGTTCCGCCGGCTGTTCGCGCCCCGGCCGGGCTGAGGCGTCATAGAACCGTCCAAATCCGGTGTCACCAAGGCGTCAGGTCGGGGGACCATGTGGAGGTGAGATGCCGCCCAGCCAGGACGACAATCCGTTCGGCGCCCCGCGCGGCGTCTGGGGCCGGCAACCGCCGACGACCTTTGGCCTCCCGGTCAAGCGCCCGAGCCGGCCATCGAACCAGATCCGCGTGCCCGCGCCGAGCCTCGCGCCGCGCAATATCCTGACCGGAGGGCTGGCGCCGCAGCTCCGGCCACAGCCTGCCGCCGTCACACCGCCGTCGGCCCCGTCGCCGCTGGAGATCAAGCCTGCCCCGGTGGTCGAGCCGCCCGATCCGGCTTTGGTGAGCGACTCGGTCCTGGCCCGCACCAGCACGGCGCCCAGCGCGCGGGTCGGCGGCCTGCCCTTCCCGCCGGTGGCCGGGATCGGGGTGGTGATCGCCGCCATCGTGGTGGCGGGTCTGCTGCTGTTGCGCCACGAGCCACCTGCGCCCGCGCCCGCGCCGGTCACGACGCTGGAGATCCCCACCGCCATTCAACCGCCAGCTCCGGTGGTCGCCGCCGAGCCTGTCGCCGAGGCCCCGTCACCGGCGCCCGTCCTGCGCACGGCCAAGGCGACCGCCGCGCCTCAGCCCCGGCGCATCGTCCCTGCGACCGAGACGCCCGCGCCGATCACGCCCCCGCCCCTGGCCGCCCCTCCGATCACCGTGGCGCTCCCGCCGCCTGCACCGGCAGCGTCGGTTCCGCCGCCAACCGATCCGAAAGTTCCGATGTCCACCCGGCTGCCGCAGTAGCAGCTAGGGCGCGATCACCCGCAAAGTCGTGGGGTCGAAGATCTGAATCTCGCTGCCCATGTCGGCATAGACCACGATGTCGGGATGGCCGGGCATGACCTCGAAATAGCGGTCGCCCACCACCGAGACCCCCAGGGGCCCGCAGGGCGCTTCCTGCGGCTCGCCGCGGGCCTCGTTGGCCTCCCAGGCGGTCTTGGCCGCGCCGGTCGGCGTGAGCACGAACAGGTTCTTGTCCTTCGCGTCATAGCCCTGGGCCGGGGCGAAGGCGCAGGTCGCAGTCTGTGGACCGGGCGAGGCGGCGCGGACCGCCGGCAGGATCGCGTCGAGAGGCGCCTCGGCCGCCTTGGCGAAGGTGCGCACGATGGCCCGGCGTTCCGACGGCGCCCCGGCATAGACCAGCTGGAAGCCCGGCAGGCTCTCATCGGCCTCGACATGGACGCCGCCCTGTTCCGTCCCGCAGGCGAAGGCTTGCATCGCCAGTCTGGCGCCCTTCACCTCCTGCCAGACGCAGGCGGCGAATTCCGGCGCCGACTTCAGGGCCGAGACCGGCAGCGGGGCCTGCGCGGCCGGCGCAGCAGCGGTCCTGGCCGCCGGAGTCTGCGGCGAGCAGGCGCTCATCAAGACCAGACCGCAGAGGCCCGCCAGCCTGGTTTCATGGATGCGCATGATGTTCCCCCTTCGCCGAGGCCACCCTTCGGCGTGAACCGGCGAGCGCGCAAGAACGCGGGGTGGGAGAGCCGTGGGCTGTCAGGGAGAAGAAAATGGCGCGCCCGGAACGATTCGAACGTCCGACCCTCAGATTCGTAGTCTGATGCTCTATCCAGCTGAGCTACGGGCGCGCACATCGCCTTTCGGCGAAGGGCGGGTATCTAGCGGTTCGCCGGGCGTGATTCAACCACGATCTCGCACCTTTCGAGGCGGGCAGGTTTGGTTTGGTCAACTTGACGCGCCCTGGGAGACCAAACATACGGGACGCCGAAACAAGAGGTGGGCCGAGAGCCTGCTCATGAGGCGATCCACATGACCGACACCGCCGAGGCCCCTGCCATCGTCCCCTACGAATTTTCACGGGACTGGTTCTCGGGCAATGTCCCGACCTGGCGCCAGATCATCGATAAGAACAAGCCGCGCAAGATCCTGGAGATCGGGTCCTTCGAGGGGCGCTCCACCGTCTGGATGATCGAATACTGCACGGTCGCCGCCGAAGGCGACATCGAGATCACCTGCATCGACACCTGGGACGGGGGGATCGAGCACCAGAAGGGCGGTCAGATCGAGACCTCGATGCCGGAGGTCGAGCGTCGGTTCAACGCCAATATCGAGATCGCCCAGAGCCGGGCCGGCCACAAGGCCGAGATCACCCGGATGAAGATGTATTCCAACCTGGCGCTCGCCAAGCTGATCGCCGAGGGGAAGACCGAGTATTTCGACCTCGTCTATGTCGACGGGTCGCACCAGGCGCCCGACGTGCTGATCGACGCGGTGATGTCGTTCCAGGTGCTGAAGGTCGGCGGGATCATGATCTTCGACGACTATCTGTGGTCCATGGACCGGCCGGGGACGCAGGACGTGCTGAAGATGCCCAAGCCCGCCATTGACGCCTTCATGAACATCTTCCAGCGCAAGATGAACATCTTCATGGGCGCCCCGATCGGCCAGCTCTACACGCGCAAGATCAACCCCTAGGGGCCAGCCTCTACAGCCAGTCCAGCATCCCCAGCTTGCACATCCACATGAGGCCCATCTGAACCGCCCGGCGGCGCTCCACCGGGAAGGTCAGCACGACGTCCTTCACCGAGCGCGTCTCCGACCCCAGGGCGCTCAGCACCGCGCCGCATTCCTGCGCGGTGCAGCGCCAATTGCTGGCGAAGCGGTCGAGGTCCAGGCCCTGGGCCCGATCGATGTCGGCGACGGTCACCCCCGGGCGCACACGCAACAGGGTGTCCACGCTCTGAACATCGGTAGGGAAGCCCGCGAAGTCACGGTTGGGATCGCCCTTCACCGGATTGAACCGGCCCTGGGTGGTGGTGTCGGGCGAGGCCTCGCGGATCGCGGTCAGCTCGTCGGCGAGGGCGGCGTACTGGCGGGCCACCACCGGCCAGTCGAACACCTCACGCACCCGCCTGCGGCCCGCCTCCCCCATCCTGCGGCGCAGGTCGGGTGAAGCGATCAGGGCGGCGATGGCGGCCGCCGCACGGCCCACATGGACCGCCGTGTGCTGGGCCAGGCCGCCGACATAGAGTTGGTAGGAATCCAGGCCCAGGACATGCCGCTCGGCGGCGCCGACACTGACCCCGCCAGCGGCGGCGCCGAGGGTCGGGATCAGGAAGCCCTGCTCGCCGTCCTGCACCGTATAGCGGTAGCCGTCCCAGTCGCTGACCACCACCGGCAGGCCCGCGGCCATGGCCTCCACCGGGGTGATGCCGAAGGTCTCCTGGATGTTGTCCACCAGGGAGATGAAGATGTCCGAGCCGGCCCAGAACGAGCCCACCCGGCCCTGGTGGTTGCCATCCAGGAAGTGGACCGTGACCGAGGGCGCGTAGGCCTCGGCGGCGGCCTGGTAGCGGGTGCGGTCCTGGTCGCCATTGGGAAACCAGCCGACCATGGCGAAGTGGACCTTCACGCCGCTGGCCTGGGCCGCCTCCTCGATGGCGCGGAACATCGGCTGCGGCGCCGCCTTCTCGAAGAAGGACAGCCGCCCCAGCCACAGCATCAGGATGTCGTCTTCGGCGATCGCCAGTTCCTGGCGCACTTGGGCGCGGATCTGCGGCCGGTCGGCGCGGGCCGCGATGGCCGGCTGGTCGACCCCCAGCGGGATCAGCGGCAGGTAGGGCTTAGGGTTCTTGGCGCCGCCGAAGCGGTCGGCGAGGAAGCCGGACCACTCGTCGAACATCTGGTTCAGCGCGTCCTGCACCGAGGGTGAGGTGCAGATCAGCGCGTCCCAGGGCTGGATCGGCGAGGTGACCGCCGTGGCCATGTCGGCGCGCAGAGCCGGGGGCGCGAGCGTGTGGACCAGGCCCATCAGGCTGTAGGCGCGGTCACCCACCGCCCGGCGGCGAAGCCACGAGATGTCCGACAGGGCGGGCGTGCCGCGCAGCATGACGCCGGACTGGGCGACCACGCCTTGGGCCAGCAGGCTGTTGCTGGTCAGCGCCGCGCCGCCGGGCGCGTCCCCCAGCAGACCCTTGCGCAGGTCGGCGTCGGTGATGTTGGCCTGGCTGAGGAAGGTGACCTGGTCGAAGCCGCCGTGGGCGGCCAGCGCCCGGAACAGCTCCAGATTGGCCACGTCCTTGCCGAACGGGTTGTTGACCAGGTTGAACTGGCCCGACGGATGGTAGATCGCCAGTCGCGACGCCAAAGGTTCCGCCCCACGTGTACTGGGCCGTTGCCGCCCGATCAGACCCCGGGAATACGATCTCCCAGACGCCGCAGCAAGACGCCGACCGGCTAGAGGTCGCGCCAGCACCGCACGTCGGAGCCCGGCCAGGGGGTGGCCTCATAGACCGCCCGGGCTACGGCGCGGGCCAGGCAGTCGGCGGCCAGGGCGCCGATCCGGGCGATGGTGAAGTCGCCCCCTTCCAGGGGCCGGCGGCCGGTGGAGAGCGCGAAGACCACGTCGCCGTCGAAGGGCGCGTGGACCGGGCGGATCGAGCGGGCCAGGCCGTCCTGGGCCATGATCGCCACCCGCTTGGCCTGGGCGGACGTCAGGGCCACGTCGGTGGCGACGCAGGCGATGGTGGTGTTCATCTGCGCCTGGGGATCGGCCTTGGCCAGGCCCCAGAGGTCGGGCTGGGCCGACAGCCCCGCCGCCCCCAGACCCCCAAACTCGCCGTCCATCTCGAAGGGCGCGGACCAGAAGGTTTTGTTGTCGCCCGAGACCACCGAGCCGAAGCTGTTGACGCAGACCACAGCCCCCACCGCGATGCCGTCGGCGGCGAGGATGGAGGCCGAGCCCGTCCCGCCCTTCAGCGCGCCGGCCATGGCGCCGGTCCCGGCCCCCGTCGTGCCCAGTTGGAAGTCCAGGCCCGCGGCCTCGACGGCCTCGCGGCCCAGGCGACGATAGGGCGGGTCCTCGCCCCAATCCCGATCCCCTCCATTGGCGACATCGTAAAGAATCGCCCCCGGAACCACTGGCGATTTGGGCACGTCCGGCCGGTTCACCAGGCCATAGCCGCGGCCCCGCGCGCCGAGCCAGGCGACCACCCCATCGGCGGCGGCCAGGCCGTAGACAGAGCCCCCCGACAAGACGATGGCGTCGATGGCCTCCACCAGGTTCTCGGGCGCAAGGGCGTCGGTCTCCCGCGTGCCCGGCCCGCCGCCGCGCACGTCGCAGGCCGCCACGGCCCGGTCGTCGGGCAGGATCACGGTGACCCCCGTGCGAAGGGCCAGGTCCTGGGCCTGGCCGACCATCAGGCCGGGCACATCGGTGATCAGGTTGCGCGTTCCGGGGGCGGCGGGGGGCTTTTGGCTCATATCGAACCAGAAGCATGGCTTGCGGTTTGTTGTCCACGCGCGGCTCGCTATGGTGACGCCTCTCGCATTTCAGTCCTCTCATTTCCGCGTGGTCCGTCCGTGTCGCAATTCAAGCGCCTGAGCATCGTCCTGCTGGCCACCCTGGCCAGCGCCTGCGCTTCCCTGAAGCCCGCCCCCTCGGCTCCCACGCCCAGCGTCGGAACCGGGATGGTGGCGGCGGCCAATCCCCTGGCGGTGGAGGCCGGCGTCGCCGTGCTGCGGCGCGGCGGTTCGGCTGTGGACGCCGCCGTCGCCGTCCAGGCGGTGCTGGGCCTGGTGGAGCCGCAGAGTTCGGGTCTGGGGGGCGGCGCCTTCATGACCTATTACGACGCCAAGACCCGCAAGGTGACCGCCTATAACGGCCGCGAGACTGCCCCGGCGGGCGCCACCGACGCCCTGTTCCTGGGCGCGGACGGCAAGCCCCTGCCCTTCGTCACCGCCCTGATGAGCGGCCGCTCCTCGGGCGTGCCCGGCGCCATCGCCATGCTGTCCCTGGCCCAGTCGCAGCATGGGAAGCTGCCCTGGAACAGCCTGTTCGGCGACGCCGAGAAACTGGCCGACGAAGGCTTCAAGGTCAGCCCGCGCCTGGCCGGCATGATTGTCGGACGTTTCCCGCAGGCTAGCGCGCCGGACGCGGTGGCCTATTTCACCAATCCCGACGGCAGCCGCATGAAGGCGGGCGATACGCTGAAGAACCCTGCCTATGCCGCCACCGTGCGCAAGGTCGCCGCCGAAGGCCCCAAGGCTCTGCTGGAAGGTCCGGTGGCCGACGACATCGTCGCGCGCCTGCACCAGGGCGACCTGCCCAGCAGCATGACGCTCGCCGACCTCAAGGGCTACAAGCCCAAGGTCACGCCCGCCACCTGCCGCCCGTTCCGCATCTATGTGGTCTGCACCCCGCCCGCGCCTTCGGGCGGACCCGCCGTGCTGGAGGCCCTGGGCATCCTGGAACACACCGACATCGCGGCCCACCCCAACGACGTCCAGGGCTGGTATCTGTTCTCCCAGGCCAGCCGGCTGATGTACGCCGACCGCGACCGCTACATGGGCGATCCCGACTTCGTCGACGTGCCGACGGCGGGCCTGCTGGACCGCGCCTATGACGCCAGCCGCGCGGCCCTGATCAACCCCGACATGGCCGGCCCCGCGCCGGCCCCCGGCAAGCCCAAGGGCGCTGGCGTCCGCGCCCCCGACGCCACGGTGGAGCCCGGCGGCACCTCGCACATGGTCATCGTCGACGCGGCCGGGAACGCGGTCTCCATGACCACCACGGTGGAGAGCATCTTCGGCAATGGTCGGATGGTGGACGGCTTCTTCCTCAACAACCAGCTCACCGACTTCTCCTTCGCGCCAAAGGAGAAGGACGGCGTCCCCGCCGCCAACGCCGTGGCCGGCGGCAAGCGTCCGCGTTCCTCGATGGCGCCCGCCGTCGTCCTGGATAAGGACGGCCGCTTCGTCGGCGCCCTGGGCTCGCCCGGCGGCTCGGCGATCCTGGCCTATAACCTCAAGGCCCTGGTGGCCTTCATCGACTGGAAGCTGCCCATCGACCAGGCCATCGCCCTGCCCAACCTGATCGCGCGGGGCGACACCTACGCCTCCGAGCCCGCCAAGTTCCCGGCCGGTGTCGTGGAGGGTCTGGCCGCCAAGGGCGTGGTCCTCAAGACGGGCGGCGGCGAAGACTCCGGCCTGCACGGCATCGTCATGACCCCCACCGGCCTCGTCGGCGCCGCCGACCCCCGCCGCGAGGGCGTCGCCAAGGCGCCGTAAAGACAGCGACCACCCAACCGTCATCCCCGGGCTTGTCCCGGGGACCCATGATCTCCGCCTGTCCGCAGGGCGCGCGAAGGCGCCGCGAATCCTTTCTGGCCCTCGGAGATCATGGGTGGCCGGGACAAGCCCGGCCATGACGGTGGATAGATATGGGCGGACCTAAGAATTCTTCGCCCTTACCCGTTTGGCCTTCACGCGTGGCGGCGTCCCGGGCAGGCGCAGCTCGAAGACTGAGCCCTGATCGCCGGTCTGCGCCAGGATCAGGTCGCCGCCGTGGCCCTGGGCGAGCTCCCGGGCGATGGCCAGGCCAAGGCCCGCGCCGCCGGGACGGCTGGAGCCCGCGAAGGGCTGGAATATCCTTTCCTGGGCCCGCTTTGAGACGCCCGGCCCATTGTCGGAAAAGCGGATCAGGGTCGCGCCCTCGGCCTGGGTCAGGGAGACCGTGACCAGGCCGGGCGCGGTGCGGCCGTCCTGCTGTTCGATCGCCTCGCGGGCGTTGCGCAGCAGGTTGGCGACGATGCGGTGCAGCTGGTCCGGGTCGGCGGTGACCTGGTCGGCGGGGTCGACGGTGGTCTCCAGGCGCACGCCGTCAGGCGACAGACGCGCCTCCTCGGCGGCCATCTCCAGGGCGGGCGCGAAGGGCAGGGCGCCGATGTCGGGGGCCGCCTCCTGGGTCTTGCCATAGACCAGCACATCGGTGGCCAGCTTCACGGCGCGGTCCAGGGCCCGCTCCAGGCGCGGCAGGGCTTGGGCCACCTTGGGGTCGCGGGACGCCGCCAGCCGCTCCGAGGCGATCTGGGCGCTGGTGAGCATGTTGCGCAGGTCGTGGTTGATCTTGGCCACGGCCTCGCCCAGGGCCGCCAGCCGGGCCCGGGAATTGAGCGCCACCCGCAGATCGGCCTGCATCAGGTCCAGCTCCACCTCGGCGCGACCGATCTCGTCGCGGCGGCCGGAGGGATCGAGGTGCGAGGCGGGATCATCCGGATCGGCGCGGAACCGCTCCATGGCGTGGGTGATGCGCTGCATCGGCCGCACCAGGAAGAAGGCCAGGGAGAGATAGACCAGGATGCCGGCCATCATCGAGACGAAGGCCATCACCAGCAGCAGTTGCCACAGATAGCGGGTCAGCTCGCGCTTCAGCACGGCGTCGGGGGCGACGATCTCGATGAAGTCGGCCTTGCGGATGCGCGGCTCGGCGATCACCCGCACCATGCGGCCTTCGCCGCCGCCCATCAGGGTCTGGAAGGGCGCCGACAGCCAGGAGACCGGCGCCTGGTCGCGCAGGTCCACCAGATAGGGCGCGCGCTCCAGCTTGGGCCCCTGCAGCACCAGCCGGCGCATGCCCTCGGTCTGGATCGCCACCCGCTGCACGCCGGCGCCCTCCAGCAGCTGGGCGGCCAGGGCCTCGCTCACCACCCGGTCGGGGGCGACGTCGGGGGCGATGGTGGCCAGTTCGGCGGCGCGGACCCGGTCCAGCAGCCACTGCTCTTCGAAGGCCGCGAGCGCCGGCGGCA
>JAYVDG010000523.1:0-3745 GCA_043749525.1 Phenylobacterium sp. | reverse complement strand
CGCCGACAACAAGTACACGCTCATCGCCTCGGTGAAGAACGTGACCGACGAAGAAGGCTTCACCTCCACGGGCTCCACCAACCCGACGGCGGTGTTCGCCAACCCGAACCCGGGCCTGGTGGTCGGCGGCACGCCGTACCTGCGGCAGACCGGCGTGGCGATCACGCGCGGCCTGATCCAGCCTCGCACCTATGGCCTGGAACTGCAGTACCGGTTCTAAGCGGCGACGCCCGGCTCTTCGGAGTCGGGTTTTTCCAGGAATTTCAAGGGCGGCGGAGCGATCCGCCGCCCTTTTTCTGCGCCGACGTCAGGAATTCTCGGCGCCTGCGACCCATGGCAGCGCTCACAACCCTCAGTTCGGCGCTTTAACGTCTCTGCAAGCGCTTAGGCGCATTCTGGGGATAGTTCCCCCGCGCCGGTCGTATATGTCCCTGCCAGACTTCTTCTTCGAACGGGTCACCAGTGAAATCCATCAACAGATGGAGGGTGTGCTGGCCCTTGCCGAACGCCTGGCGCGCCATCCCCTGGGCGCCGACGCGCAGGCCTGCGTCGCCGGCGTGACCGAGGCTGCGGCCTGTGTGCGCCAGATCCTGGCCTCCAGCGCCGACCTCAAGGACGCCGCCACCCACGGCATGGCCTTCGAGCCCGCGCCCAAGCGGCTGCGCGACCTGGCCGACGAGATCGAGGCCCGCTGGGGTCAGAAGGCGGCCAAGTCGGGCGTCACCCTGCTGGTGTCCTATGACGGCGCCCCGGAGATGACGGCGCTGATCGATTCCGAGCGGGTCATGCAGGCCTTCGACGGCTTCATCGCCCAGGCCCTGGCCGGCGTGCGCCACGGCGCGGTGGAGGCCACCTTGCGCGTCCATCCGTCCGGCGACATGCTGCGGCTGGAAGGCCGCGTGCGGGGCGGCGGCGAACGCAATGTCGGCGACGCGCTGGATATCCAGGAGATCGAGGCCTTGTTTGGCCTTGAAACGGCTCTGGCCGTGGCTGTCGGGCGCCAGATCGTCACCGCCCTAGGCGGCGAGGTCCACACCGAGGCCAACGCCGGGGCCGGCGAAACCCTGGTCTTCGAATTCACCGCCCCCCACGCCGTGGAACCCGGCGACGAGCAGGAGCCCGACAGCCTCGACGCCCCGCAGCGGGCCGCCCACATCCTGGTGGTGGACGACAACGCCACCAACCGCATGGTGGCCGAGACCCTGTGCGAGATGTTCGATTGCACCTCGGAATCGGCCGTCGACGGGGTGGAGGCCCTGGAGGCCGCCCGCACCGGCCGCTTCGACCTGATCCTGATGGACATCAAGATGCCCCGCATGGACGGGGTCACCGCCACCCACGCCATTCGCGCCCTGCCGGGCGAGGCCGGGCTGGTGCCGATCATCGCGCTGACCGCGAACGCCGACCCCGAGGACGCCGCGGGCTACCTCGCGGCCGGCATGAACGGCGTGGTGGAAAAGCCCATGAAGCCGGAGAACCTGCTCCGGGCCTTGCAGGAAAACCTCGGCGGCGGCAGCGGCGAAGAGTCGGTCGCGGCCTAAGCTAAGCGCCGATCTCGCCACCCCGGCCGAGAATGGCCTAAGCTCCCTGCGCGGAGCGCAAGGGACGAGTCTGCTGTGAGGACACGGAGCGCGGGCACGTGATGGAATCAGCGCCCTGGTCCGCGGCCTGGAGCGGAGAAGCATCGTTCACGGTTGGTCCGTCGATCGACTTTCCCGGCTTCCTCGAACTCAACCAGGCACAGGCGCCCGGCAAGGGACAGCCGCTATTCGGAGCCATGAACGCGACACGCCTGCGCAGGGGCATGGTCGATCTGCTCTGCCACGTCTGCGGACGGCCGACCGTGCGCCAAGATCGCTATATCTTCCCGGTGGCATCCGGCGGACTGGTGACCCTGTTGGACGGGTCGCAGCAATATGGCTGCAACGTGCCGCCGATGCATCGGGCCTGCGCTCTTCGGGCGTCCCACGCCTGTCCGCATCTGGGGAAGGTGAGCGAGGCGCCCCTGCGCTGCACCCGCGACGAGGGCCGGCTCATTCACCGCACCGACATCACGCCGGGGCTGGATGGAGTCGTCCACCTGCTGCCCAAGGGGATTGACGTGGTGTTGTCCTGCTACCGCCTGTACGGCGACGAATTCACCGCCAAGGTCCTGGCGGCGCGCGCGTCCTGGGAAAAGGCCGCGATGGACCGCAGAGCCAGGCAGGGTCGCCCGCCCCGCTGATCCCTAGTCCGTCAGCCGCACCGTCACCTTGGCCGAGAGGCCGGGCCGCAGGCGCTTGACCTCCGGCTGGCCGGGATCGAGCTTCAGGCGCACCGGCACCCGCTGGACGATCTTGGTGAAGTTGCCCGAGCCGGGCTCGAAGGGCAGCAGGGCGAATTCCGAGCCGGAGCCCGGCGCGAAGCTGTCGACGTGGGCCTTGAACTTCACGCCCGGCAGGGCGTCGACGCGGAGGATGGCCGCCTGGCCGCGCAGCATGCGCTCGACCTGGGTCTCCTTGAAGTTGGCGGTGACGTAGAGGGTGTCCATCGGCACCAGGGTCAGCAACCGCGTGCCCGGCGCCACATAGTCCCCGGGGTTGGCCTGCCGGTCGCCAACGATGCCGGCGATTGGCGCGCGGATCACCGCGTGGTCGGCGTCCTGCTGGGCCAAGCTCAAGGCCGCGATGGCCTTGGCGTGGGCGGCCTTGGCCGATTCCAGGGCGGCCACGGCCTCGCCTCGACGGCTGCCGGTGACGGTGGCCTGGCTGCGGCTGACGGCGTAGGCGGCGCGGCTGTGCTCGGCCACCGCGCTGGCGCTGACCGCGTCGGCGCGGACCTGTTCGGCGTCGCGGCGGGCCACCGTGCCGTTGTCCACCAGGGACTCGTAGCGCTTCCAGTCGGCCTGGGCGCGGGCCGACTGGGCGTCGGCGGCACGGATGCCGGTCTGGGCCTCGGCGACGTTGGAGGCGGCAAGCGCCTCCTCGGCTCCCAGACGGGACAAGGCGCCCTGGGCCGACGCCACGGCGGCGGACGTGATGGCCACATCGCCCTGGGCCGAGGCCAGGCGCGCGGCGTATTCCTCGGGGTCCAGCACGATCAGCGGCTGGCCGGCGACGACAGCCTGGTTGTCGGCCACCAGGACCTGGGCGATCAGGCCCTTCACCCGGGGCGCGACCACCGTGCGGTCGCTCTTCAGATAGGCGTTCTCGGTGGTCACCGTGGCCTTGGGCGCGCGCAGCCAGGTCACCCCGCTGATGGCGAGGACCACGGCGACGCCCAGCACGATCAGGGCCCGGGTCGGCGGTTTCTTGCGGACCTTCAGGGGTACGACCTTGGGGCCGTCTTCATAGGGGACGGCGCTCATCGGTCGAACACCAGCAGGGTGCTGGTGGCCGTGGCGTAGAGTCGGCCATTGAGGTCGGTCAGCCGGCCCTCGGCGAAGGCGGCGCGGCGGCCCATGTTGATCACCACGCCCTCGGCGCGGACCGGGCCGGTGTCCTTGGTCATGGCCTGGTGGTAGGCGACCTTCAGCTCCAGGGTGGTGTAGCCTTGGCCCGCCTTCAGCTTGGAATGCACGGCGCAGCCGAGGCATGAGTCCAGCAGGGTGGCGCCGAACCCGCCTTGCACTGTGCCGATGGGGTTGTAGACCCCCTCGTGCGGGGTGGCGCCGAACACCACGCGGCCTTCCTCGGCCTCGAAGTGGTCGAAGCCCATGGTCACGCCCATGCCGACCGGGGCCGTGGTCTTGTCGATGAAGATCGCA
>JAYVDG010000522.1:0-3748 GCA_043749525.1 Phenylobacterium sp. | reverse complement strand
CGGTGAAGTACATCGACTATTCCAGCCTGAAGATCGACCGCAACGATCTGCTGGGCGACGCCATGCGCTCGGAAGAGTTCCAGTGGAATCTCAGCCTGTCGCGCTTCCCCAAACCGGTTGACCGCACCCTGTGGTTCATGACGCCCCAGGAGGTGAACGCCTATTACGACCCGCAGAACAACCAGATAACCTTCCCGGCGGCGATCCTGCAGCCGCCCTATTTCGATCCCAAGGCCGACGCCGCCGCCAACTATGGCGGGGAGGGCGCCACCATCGGCCACGAGATGGGTCACGGCTTCGACGACCAGGGCCGGCAGTTCGACTCTGTCGGCAAGGTCCGCGACTGGTGGACGGCCGACGCCGCCAAGGCGTTCGGCGAGCGGGCCGCGGTGCTGGGCAAGCAGTTCGACGCCTATGAGCCGGTCCCCGGCGTCCACATCAATGGCGAACTGACCATGGGTGAGAATCTGGGGGACTTGGGCGGGCTGGAGGCCGCCTACGTCGCCTATCGCCGCTACGTGGCCAAGCACGGCGAGCCGCCGGTGATCGAGGGCATGACCGGGGATCAGCGGTTCTTCGTGGCCTTCGCCCAGTCCTGTCAGACCAAGACCCGGGAAGGCCGTCTGCGGGAGCAACTGCTCACCGATCCGCACAGCCCGGCGGAATATCGCGTCAACGGCATCGTTCGAAACGTCGACGCCTGGTACGCGGCCTTCAACATCAAGCCCGGCGACAAGCTCTACCTGCCACCGGCACAGCGCGTCCACATCTGGTGAGGACGCGCCGCCGAAAGGCTTAGTGGTATTTGCGGATCAGGCCGACGAGGCGGCCCTGCACCTGGACCTGGTCTGGGCCGAAGATGCGGGTCTCGTAGGCCGGGTTGGCGGCTTCCAGGGCGATGGAGGCCCCCTTCTTGCGCAGGCGCTTGAGGGTGGCTTCTTCCCCCATCACCAGGGCCACGACGATCTCGCCGGAGGTAGCGGTGTCGGTCTTGCGGATGACGACATAGTCGCCGTCCAGGATGCCGGCGTTGATCATGGAGTCGCCCTGGACTTCGAGGGCGTAGTGCTCGCCCGCGCCCAGCATGCTCTCGGGCACGTGCATCCGCTCGCGTTCCTGCTGGATCGCCTCGATGGGCGTGCCGGCGGCGATCTTGCCGAGCACCGAGATCTCGCGGGTGTCGTTGGCGGCGTTCATCGCCTGCTGGCCGGCGCCGGCCTCGACGAGCTGAGGCTTGAACGGCGCGCGGCCCTTGGGCGGCGAGGAGGTGGTGGCCTGCTGCGGCAGCTTCACCACTTCCAGGGCGCGGGCCCGGTGCGGCAGGCGGCGCAGGAAGCCGCGTTCCTCAAGCGCCGTGATCAGACGGTGAATGCCGGACTTGGACGCCAGGTCCAACGCCTCCTTCATCTCGTCGAAGGAGGGCGAGACACCGCTCTCCTTGATCCGCTCATGGATGAACATGAGCAATTCGTGTTGTTTACGCGTGAGCATTCGACGACGAGCCCTTGAGGAACAAAGCAGAAACCTTGCTAGATGTTCTCTAGGCGTTCTTCGTTAATGTCAAGTTGACGCCCGTCAGGCGAGCAGAGCGCGCGCCGCGGCGGCCACATCGGCCTGTCGCATCAGGCCTTCTCCCACAAGCATGGCGCTTGCGCCGGAGCGCTCCAGACGGGCGGCGTCCGCGGCGGTGAAGATGCCGCTTTCCGTTACCAGCATGGCGTTTGCGGGCGCGAGCGCCGCCAGCCGCTCGGTGATGGCCAGGTCGATGCTGAAGCTGCGCAGGTCGCGGTTGTTCACGCCGACCAGGATCGCGCCCAGGCTGCCCGCGCGCGCTATTTCGGCTTCGTCGTGGACCTCGACCAGGGCGTCCATGCCGAATCGCGCGGCCTCGGACATCAGGGTCCGCGCCACGGAATCGTCGACCATGGCCATGATCACCAGGATGGCGTCTGCCCCGAACGCCCGGGATTCGGCCACCTGCCAGGGGTCCACCAGGAACTCTTTGCGCAGGCAGGGCAGGGTGCAGGCGTCCCGCGCTGCGGTCAGGAAGCCGTCGGCGCCTTGGAAGCTCGGGGTGTCGGTCAGCACGGAAAGGCAGGCCGCGCCGCCGGCCTCATAGGCCTTGGCGAGGGACGGCGGATCGAAGTGCTCGCGGATCAGGCCCTTTGAGGGCGACGCCTTCTTGATCTCGGCGATCAGGGCCAGGCGCCCCGGCGCATGGGCCCGCTCCAGGGCGGCGCGGAAGCCGCGCGGGGCGGACGCCTGGGCAGCAGCGGCCTCAACCTGCGCCACGGTGCGCAGCGCCTTCCGCTCGGCCACTTCGACGCGCTTGTAGGCGGCGATCTTGTCGAGGATGTCGCTCACGGCGCGCTCGTGATGGCGGCGAGCTGGGTCAGGGCGCTCTTGGCCCGCCCGTCGTCGATCACCGCGCGGGCGAGATCGATGCCGTCGCGCAGGGTCTCCACCTTTTCGCCCACTAGGAAGGCGGCGGCGGCGTTCAGCAGCACGATATCGCGATAGGCGCCGGTCTCACCGTCCAGCAGGGCGCGCAGAGCGACCGCGTTCTCAGCGGGCGTCCCGCCGGCGAGGTCGGCCAGGGCCGCGCGCGGCAGGCCCACCGCCTCGGGCGTCACGGTGAACAACCGCGCCTGGCCTTCGCGCCATTCGGCGACGACGGTCTCGCCCGTGGTGGTCATCTCGTCCATGCCGCCGCCGTGCACCACCCAAGCGCGCTCGGACCCCAGGGCCCCCAGCACCCGGGCCAGGGGCTCAACCCAGCGCTCCGCGAAGACGCCCATCACCTGGCGCTTGGCGTTGGCGGGATTGGTCAGCGGCCCCAGCAGGTTGAACACCGTGCGGAAGCCGAGCTCGGCGCGGATCGGCGAGACGTGGCGCATGGCCCCGTGGTGGGCCTGGGCGAACATGAAGCAGATGCCGGCCTCGTCGAGCGCCTTCATCTGGCGATCCACCGGGGCGTTGATATCGACGTCCAGCTCGGTGAGCACATCGGCGGTGCCGGACCGCGACGAGAGCGCGCGATTGCCGTGCTTGGCCACCTTCAGCCCACCGCCGGCCGCCACAAAGCCCACGGCGGTGGAAATGTTGAGGGTGTGTAGGCCGTCACCTCCGGTGCCGCAGACGTCCATAACCGCATAGGGCGGGTCCAGGGTGACCGCGGCGCGGCGCATGGCCTTGGCGCAGGCGGTGATCTCGCCCACCGTCTCGCCGCGCAGGCGCATGGCGGTGATGGCGGCGGCAACCTGGGCGGGGGATGGTTCGCCCCGCAGGCAGGAGGCGAAGAACTCGCCGGCGTCCTCGTCCGAAAGGGTCTGGCCGTCGGCCAGCCGGCCCAGCAGCGGCTTGAAGGCGTCCGACATCAGACGGGCACGTTTCGCGGCACGCCGGCCAGTTCCAGGAAATTGGCCAGCAGGTGGTGGCCGCCCTCGGTGGCGATGGATTCCGGGTGGAACTGCACGCCGTGGATCGGCCGGGTCTTGTGCTGGAAGCCCATGACTTCGCCATCCTGCGTCCAGGCGGTGACCTCCAGGACGTCAGGCAGGGTCTCCCTGGCCACCGACAGGCTGTGGTAGCGGGTGGCGGTGAAGTATTGCGGCATGCCGGCGAACACGCCCTTTTCGGTGTGATGCATGGGGCTGGTCTTGCCGTGCATGGTGGCCTTGGCGCGCACCACGTCGCCGCCGAAGGCCTGGCCGATGGACTGGTGGCCCAGGCAGACGCCGAGGATCGG
>JAYVDG010000521.1:0-3754 GCA_043749525.1 Phenylobacterium sp. | reverse complement strand
TGGAGGCGAAGCCCTGCTGGCCGAGCGTCTTGTAGCGGTCATAGGCGCGCTGCGCCTGCACCAGGCTGGCCTGGGCCTGCGCCAGGCCGGCGTCCTGCTCGGTGGCCTTCAGCTCCACCAGCACAGCCCCCTTGCCGACCGACTGGCCCGGCGAGAAGCGTACGCGTTGGACGAGTTGGCTGGTGGCCGCGGTCAGGGTGACAGACTGGCGGCCCTTGGCCACGCCGATGACGTCGATGGTGTCGGTGAAAAGTCTCGGCTGGACGACCAGCACGGCCACGTCGGTCGGGCCGCCCATGCCCCCTCGGCCGCCGCCTGGACCGCCGCCACCCGGACGGCCACCGCCCCGGCCGCCGCCTGCGCCCTGCGCAGACGCGGCGCCGGGCGGACCGCCGGGCCCTTGTTTCTTGCCGAGGGTCAGCTTGTAGGCGCCCGCGATCAACATGAGGATCAGCACAACGATCGCGCCGGTGAGGAAGAAATGGCGTCTTAACAAGCGGGGGGACTCCGTCGCCTCGAAAATGCGGGCGGCCAGTGGGATCTAAGTCGAGCGGTCTTATGGTCTCAAACTGGCGCTCGTCCAGTGACAGAACGATGGCTGTACATGTCTGGCCGGAAATAGACCGCGGTTATACCGTGCAATGGCCGCATTTGACCGGCGATAGCCTTTGAATCAACCGGTTAAAGCAAAGAAAAAGGGCGCCGGTTCCCCGACGCCCAAAGACTGTTGTTCTGCGAAATCGTCCCGGTTCGGAGGTGTGGCCCGGGACGTTTCCCCAGGGTAAGAATCGCTAGGCATCGTAGCCCGGAAGCTCCCGGTCGAGCCGGCGCAGGGCGCCTGGCCAGCCCAGCTTGCCGCCGATGCCGCGCATCACCTGGCCCTTGACCTCGGCCTGGGCGGCTTCGGGCGCGAACAGCACGTTCTCGCGGCCGGCCGACAGGGCCATGATCTGCATCTGGCAGGCGCGTTCCAGATAGTACATGCCGGTCCAGCAGTCGGCGGCGCTTTCGCCCACCGAGAGCGTGCCGTGATTGCGGAGCAGCATAAGGGTCTTGTCGCCGATATCGGCCACCAGGCGCTCGCGCTCGTCGAGGTTCAGGGCGATCCCCTCATAGTCGTGATAGGCGAGCCTGGGCAGGACGATGCAGGCGTGCTGCGACAGGGGCAGCAGGCCCTCCTTCTGGGCGGCGACGGCGACGCCCTGGTCGGAGTGCAGGTGCATCACGAACTTGGCGTCTTCGCGCGCGGCGTGGATCGCCGAGTGGATCGTGAAGCCCGCCGGATTGATGAAGTAGGGCGTGTCCTGGAGGATCTTGCCGTCCAGGTCGATCTTGACCAGGGACGAAGCGGTCATCTCGCCGAAGTACATGCCGTAGGGGTTGATCAGGAACTGGTGCTCAGGCCCCGGAATACGGGCCGAGATGTGGGTGTAGATCATGTCGTCCCACCCGTAGAGCGCCACCAGCCGGTACAGGGCGGCGAGGTCCACGCGGGCCTCCCACTCCTCGGCGCTGACCTTGCCCTTCAGAGAATTCACGCCTGCAAGCGAACCATCGGCCATGGCGGCCTCCCTCGTTTGATCGTTAAGTGATCGTTGGTCATAGGGTCGCGCCGCAGCGCCCTAGCGTCAAGGCCGGGCTCAGATCGACGCTAGGCGACGGATCTCCGCGGCGGCGGCGTCCTGCCCGGCGGCGTCGAGGCTGGGCAGCTCGATGACGCCCAGGCGAGGCCGCTCATCCTTGCGGGCGGAGCGGTCGTAGGCCGGGTCGTAGTGATGCTCCATGAGCGCGGCGGCCAGCTCCTCGAATTCCCCCGCGTCCGCCAGGCTCCGCCAGTTCTCAAGGCGCTTCTGGCCGGGATAGGCCGGCAGGCGGGAAAAGGCCGCCGCCAGCTCCGAGCGGTCCTCGATCACGTCGCGATAGGCCTCCACCAGGTATCGGGCCCGGGCGTCGCGGGGCGCCTGGATCTCGATCCGCGGCGCCGTCTGCATGGCCTTCCACAGGGCCGGCGGCGTCATGCGCTCGCCGATCTTGCTGGACTCCGCCTCCACCAGAATGGGCCGCGAGGTGTCGAGCTTGTCGAGCGCGGTCGCCAGCCGGCTCTCGAACAGCTTCTGGCTGGGCTGAGGCTGGCCGGCCAGGGCGCCGAACAATGACCCGCGATGCGCCGCCAGGCCTTCGAGGTCCAGGGTCTGAACCCCCTGCCCCGCCAGACGGGCCAGGATCTCGGTCTTGGCCGTGCCCGTGTGGCCGTCCAGCAGGATCAGGTTCAGGTCAGGCGCCTCGTCATAGAGCCGAGTGCTCACCGCGCGGCGATAGGTCTTGTAGCCTCCAGTCAGCAGCCAGACCGGCCAACCCACCTGGGAGAGGATGGTGGCCATGGCGTTCGACCTCTGGCCACCACGCCAGCAATAGATCAGCGGCTGGAAGCTGGCCGGGCGATCGGCGAGGGCGTTCTCCAGATGACGGGCGATATTGCGCGCCACATGGGCCGCGCCGATGCGGCGGGCCAGGAACCGGGACTCCTGGACATAGATGGTCCCCACCTCCGCGCGTTCGGCATTGTCCAGGACCGGCAGGTTCTCGGCGCCGGGCAGGTGATCCTCGGCGAATTCTCCAGGGCTGCGCACGTCGATGACCGCATCGAAGCGGGCGAGCGATGCGGCGTCGACCGCCTCGGTGAGCTGGATTCCCATGAACCACTGTTAGCACCGCGCTCGCCGCGGTGGCGAGGCTGGCCCGCCGCCTGGCCGCGGACTAAGACGACAGCAGCTTCATTTCCGTGAGATTCCCCATGCCCGACGCCGTCCGCCTGACCTCCCTGGCCCACGGCGGCGGCTGCGGCTGCAAGATCGCCCCGGCCGTGCTGCAGGACATCCTGGCGCGGATGCCCGCGGCGGCCGTCTTCCCCAACCTTCTGGTGGGAACTGAGACCTCCGACGACGCGGCGGTCTGGCGGCTGAACGACACCCAGGCCCTGGTGGCCACCACCGACTTCTTCATGCCGGTGGTGGACGACCCCTTCGACTTCGGCCGGATCGCCGCCACCAACGCGCTGTCGGATATCTACGCCATGGGCGGCAAGCCGATCCTGGCCCTGGCCATCGTCGGCATGCCCATCGACAAGCTCGCGCCCGAGACCATCGGCCAGATCCTGGCCGGCGGGGCGTCGGTCTGTGCGGCGGCCGGCATTCCGGTGGCCGGCGGCCACTCCATCGACAGCGTCGAACCGATCTATGGCCTCGTCGCCCTGGGTCTCGTTCATCCCGACCGGGTGCTGAAGAACAGCGCCGCGCGGGCCGGGGACGTCCTGATTCTCACCAAGGCCCTGGGAGTCGGCGTGCTGAGCGCGGCGTTCAAGCAGGAGAAGCTAGACGCCGCGGGCTACGAAGCCCTGATCGCCTCCACCACCCAGCTCAACGCGGTGGGCGAGGCCCTTGCGGCGCAGGACGGCGTCCACGCCATGACCGACGTCACCGGATTTGGCCTGCTGGGCCATGCCCTGGAGATGGCGCGGGGGGCGGGCCTGACCGCTCATGTCGATCCCGACGGCGGTGCCATCTTGCCCGGCGTCGAGGCCCTGGCCCGCGCCGGGGTCCGTACCGGCGCCTCGGTGCGCAACTGGGCGAGCTACGGCGCGTCGGTCGAGGCGCCGGGCGACCTGGCCGACTGGAAGCGAGACCTGCTGTGCGACCCGCAAACCAGCGGCGGCCTGCTGATCGCCGTCGATCCCGCTGCGGTGGAAAGCGTCATG
>JAYVDG010000520.1:0-3754 GCA_043749525.1 Phenylobacterium sp. | reverse complement strand
TGCACCTTCAGCACCGCCGGCATCATCTTCTCGACGCCCCGGCCCGTCTCGCCCGACAGCGCGATCACCGGCGTGCCCCGCACCTGCGGCAGCATGCGCTCGGCGTGCTCGATGAAGTCCTTCAGACGCTGGTTGGGATCGTCGACCAGGTCCCACTTGGCCAGCACGAACACGAGCCCCCTGCCCTCGCGCTCCACCAGGTCGGCGATCTGCAGGTCCTGGACCTCGAAGGGGTGGGTGGCGTCCATCACCAGGATCACCACCTCGGCATAGGTGATGGCGCGGATGGAATCCTGGCCCGACAGCTTTTCCAGCTTCTCCTCGACGCGGGCCTTGCGACGCAGCCCGGCGGTGTCCACCAGGCGGATGGCCCGGTCTTCCCAGGTCCAGTCGACGGGAATGGCGTCGCGGGTGATCCCCGCCTCGGGGCCGGTCAGCAGGCGGTCCTCGCCGATCAGCTTGTTCACCAGGGTCGACTTGCCCGCGTTGGGGCGGCCGACGATGGCGATCTGCACCGGCTTCTCGACGGCGTCGCCGTCTTCGAACTCGTACTCAACGGCGTAGGGGGCGATGGCTTGGTAGAGATCGGCCATGCCCTCGCCGTGTTCGGCGGAGATCGGGATCGGTTCGCCCAGGCCCAGGCTGAAGGCGTCGTTGATGCCGTCGTCGCCGCGCTTACCCTCGGCCTTGTTGGCCAGCAGCAGCACGGGCTTGTCGCGGCGGCGCAGGATTTCGCCGAACACCCGGTCCATGGGCGTGATGCCATCGCGGGAATCCACCACGAACAGGGCCACATCGGCCTCGTCGATGGCCAGTTCGGTCTGGGCGCGCATCCGCGCCTCGAGGCTCTCGTCGGTGACGTCCTCGAAGCCGGCGGTGTCGATCAGCTCCAGCTCGATGTCGCCGATCCGCCCCGCGCCGAAGCGCCGGTCGCGGGTGACGCCGGGACGGTCATCGACGATGGCGAGCTTCTTGCCCGCCAGCCGGTTGAACAGGGTGGATTTGCCGACGTTCGGACGCCCTACGATCGCAAGCCTGAGCGGCATGGGGTCCTGGTCTTCTCTCTATGGTCTATCGCAGTGCGATGAGTTGAGCCTCATCGGTCGCGATATAGATGGTGTTGTTGATGGAGATCGGGCCGAGCAGCACGCCCGAGCCCAGGTTCAGGGTCTTTTCCACGACGCCGGTCTTGGCGTTCAGCGCCACGAGCTCGCCCTGGTTGGACGCGGTGATCAGTTTGCCGGACGCCAGGATCGGGCTCGACCAGATCGGCTTGGAAACGTACTTCTTCCTGCCCAGGCTGAGGCCCATCAGGCCGCCCTTGGCCTTGCCGCGGCCTTCGCCCAGGTCGCGGATCCAGTAGATCTGGCCGCTCTCGCGGGCTACGCAGATCACCTGGCCGGACTTGTCGATCACATAGACCACGTCGCCGGCGGGCCAGGGGGTGGTGATGCCGGTGATCGGCAAGGTCCAACGCGCCTGCCCGGTGCGCAGGTCGGTGGCGGCGAAGACGCCCGAGTGGCTGACTGCGAAGACGTCGCCCTGGTAGATGACTGGACGGCCGGGAATGTCGCGGATTTCCGACAGCGCGTTGTTGCGGCTGGCCCGCGACAGGGCCTCGTTCCAGAGGTCGTTGCCGTTGGCGGTCCGCAGGGCCACGAGCTCGCCTGAGCCGAAGGCGGCCACGACGGTGTCGCCCGAGACGGCGGCGCTGGAGGCGCCCAGGATGCGCGAGGATTCCGACAGGGCCTGATAGGTCCAGCCCGGCGTGCCGTCAGCGGTGTTGTAGCTCAGCAGGGTGTTGTCGACGGCTACCACGAACAGGCGTCCGCCCGAGACGGTGGGAGCCGCATGGATCGGCTCCTCGGTGGAAACCTTCCAGCCCACGGCGCCAGTGTCGGCGTTCAGCTGGGCGATGAAACGGTAGCCCGAGGCGACATAGAGCTTGCCGTCGGCGATGGCGATCCCGCCGCCGAAGGCTTCCTTGTCGCGCTTGGAATCAGGACGCAGATTGACCTTCCACACCTCGGCGCCGGTCTGGGCGTCGTGGGCCGAGACCGTGGCCTCGCCATCCATCACGAAGATCTTGCCGTTGGCGGCCACCGGCGGGGCGGTGACGTGGGCGCCGCGGTCGGACTTCTGACCAAAACCACGCTTCCAGGCGACCTGGAGAGCACCACCCGCCGCGACATGGCCGACGGAGTTCTCCAGCGTGCCGCCCGGCGTGGTCCATTCGGTGACCGGGGCTGGATCGGGCAGGAAGAAGTCGGCGCCTTTCAGGGCCTCGGAGGCCTCCACCTTCTGGTCGAAGGCGATGATGGCGATGCGCTCGCCCTCGCTGGCGACCTCGCCGGGGGCTTCCTTCTTGGGGAAGGGATTGAGGCGGCTGATGGTCGAGCACCCGCTCGCGGCCAGGGCGGCCGTCAGGAGCAGGGCAAGTCCGGTGCGGCTGCGAAGCGTCATTTGGTGTCCGGGGTTTGTTGCGTCGGAGCGGAAGGGCCGGCGGCGGCCCCCGGTTGGAGAAGCGTGGGCGACAGAGCAGCCGCCGAGCGCGCGGCGGCGGCGACGTTCTTGGCGGAGCCGGAGTCGATCAGGTCCATGGCCGCCTTGGCGCGGTTACGGGCGCCTTCCGAGGCGTCGGCGATCAGCGAGATGACCACGAAGTCGCCCCGCGCGCCGGCCAGGTCGCCGTGCATGATCTTGGCGAAGGCCAGCGCCTCGCGCGCCTCGGTGCGATAGGGCCGACCTTCTTTGAGCATCGGCGTCAGACGCGCCTCCAAGTCCTTGTACGGAGCCGTGTCCAGCAAGGCGAAGGCGGATTTGAGGCGGGCGGCGTCACCGATGATGTCGTTCGGCGCAGCTTCCGCGGCCTGGTCGAAATACTTCACCGCCTCCGGCGTCTTGCCGGCGGCCAGCTTGATCCCGCCCTGATGCTGCAGAGCCAGCGACTTGTAGGCCCTGGACCCGGACTTCGCGACCTCGCCGAACAGCCGGTCGGCCTCGTCGGTCCGGCCGGCGCTGAAGGCGTCGATCGCCTGGCTGTACTGCTCCGAGGCCTTGGACGTCGTCTTGGTCTGATAGGTCTCATAACCCCAGATCGCGAGCGCGATCACCAGGGCGGCGGCCAGGACGGCGCCGACCCAGGGCAGGGCTTTCAGCGCAAGCGCCTTGTAGCGGTCGGTGCGGAGTTGCTCCTCGACCTCTTCAAAGACATCAACCACGTCGAGAAACTCCGCACGAAAGGCGCAAGGGAATAGAGCGGCGGAACCTATAGCGGCAGCGTGGCCATCGCAACGGTTCGGCGTCGTCCGCCGGGGGCTTAGCCTGCCCCGGGCTTCGACGCCATGAAAGTCTCAAAAGCGGCCTTGTGGTCGGGATGCCACCGCGACAGGGCCGGACGGTTCGCGATCAGGTCGTCAGCGGCCCAGCGCACGCGCTTTTCATCCATGTCACGCGTCACGTCGTTGTCGGGGCAGAGGATGTAGAAGTCGCCCTTCCCCATCGCCTCGACCATGAAGTCGACAACCTGTTGCGCGCTCCAAGCCCCCGGCGGCTTCTCCGCCGAGCGCGCCGTCATGCCGGTGAAGGTGTAACCGGGAATCAGCAGGTGGGCGCTGATTTGGCCGCCTTCGACGTTGCGCAGCTGGTGGGCCAAGCCCTCGGTGAGCGCCTTCACCGCCGCCTTGCTGGTGTTGTAGGCCACGTCACCGGGCGGGTTGGTGATCCCCTGCTTGGAGCCGGTGTTGACGATGGC
>JAYVDG010000519.1:0-3759 GCA_043749525.1 Phenylobacterium sp. | reverse complement strand
GGCCAGGCCGCCCATGGACGAGCCCCAGGCAAGGGCGCGCTTGGGCTTGCCCACGGTCGCCCCAAAGGCGTCCAGGGTGGCCAGCTGGTCGGGGACCGTGTCCTCCAGGGCCCAGCCGGTGCTGGCATTGGAGGATCCGGCCAGCGCATAGCCCTTGGTCAGCAGGAGCGACTTCACAGCCTCGCCCGGCGCATTCTGGGCCGGGTTGGCGGGGCCACGCGCATAGCCATGACTGAACAGCAGCAGGGTCCCGTTCCAGACCTCGGGCACGTCGATGACATAGGTCGCGCCATCCGCCAGCGTTCCGGTCTCATGGCGCGGGGCGGCGAGCGCGCCGGACGCCAGCAGGGCCGTCAGGACCGCGGTAGGGATCAGGCCTTTACGCATGTGAAGTTCGCCGCCTCGTCGGTGCTGCCCGTTCCAGTGTAGCGCGCGATCTTCGGCCAGGCGCAGAGCGGCCGGGTGCGAACCACCTTCTCATCCACGATCTTGGAGGCCACGATCCGCTCGGGCGCGCGGCCCTGTTCAACCCAGGCCACCACGGCGGCCAGCAGGTCATGGTCGGGATCGTCCACAGGCGCGGGCCGCCCGGAGCCTCCGAACAGGTCCGGCCGCGCCCCGCCGCCGCAATGGAGCACGCCGGGCGCCAGGAACAGCCGGGTGAAGCTGTCGGCCGTCTTGCCGCCCATCTTGGCGCGCACCCGGCCGTAATAGTCCAGCGACTGCCGGGCCCCGATCGAGGGGTCCATCCAGCCCTGGTAGAGGATGAACTTGCCGCCGCGCGCCTTGAACCCGGACAGGTCGGTCTGGTCGGCCCCCAGCGTCGGCATGGTCTGGCGCACCAGGGCCAGGTCCTGGGTGACGTCGAAGGTCATGGCGTCCCAGTTGACGTCCCTGTGCGCCCCGTCGGCGAACATGGCCCGCAGCAGGGGGGAGGGCGGCCCGGGCCGGGTCCGCACGCCGGGGACCAGGCCGGAGTCGAGGTCGGCGCCGGCGCTGTCCTTCAGCGGGGAATAGACCCGCTGCACCATGGCGATCTGCGAGGGGGTCAGGCAGCGCCCGGCCAGCTTGCCGCAGTCCAGGGCGTCGAGGTCGAACTTGCAGGCCAGGGGCTGCTCGACGACTCCGTCCACCACCCCGTCCTTGGCGTCGCAGTCGGAGACGGCGCGCCTCGTCACCAGGTCCCAGTCGGCGTCCGTGAGCGCGGCCTGGGGATGGCGCATCTCCTCGACGGCGATGGACATGAAGCGCGCCGACTGGATCATCATATAGGGACCGGGCGCCCCGGCCACGATGCCGTTGTAGTCCTCGGGATAGGCCTGAAACTCCTTCAGCGCCTGCCGACCGCCGCCGGAACAGCCGATGAAGTATGAGTAGGAACTGGGCTTGCCGTAATAGGCCGCCGCGACGGCCTTGCCGGTCACCGTCATCAGGTGCTCGGCGCGGTGGGCGTAGTTCGCCACCTTGACGCTATCGAGCATCCAGTGCGGCTCGGTGATCTTGTGGCCGGAGTCAGTGGTGGCCGAGGCGTAGCCGCGCTCCACCCCACGGGCCAGGTCGGCGTAGTTGTAGATCCCGGCGTCGCCGCCGACGCCCGCCCCCAGGAACCGCCCCGTCCAGCGGTCGGCGGCCGGCAGCCACAGCTCGAAACCGATGCCACCCTCGATCACCCCCTCGACCCGGCAGAAGGGCGTGGAGACAACGCCGTTGTAGAGCCGCTGCTGCGGCGACTTCCAGGTCGGCGCGGGGGTGACCGCCGTAGCCGCTGTGATCTCCACGTCCTTGAGCTTCAGCCCCTTCAGGTCGCCGCAGTCGGCGGCCTGGGCCAGGGCCGGCGCGGCAAGCGCTAAGGCCAGGGCGCCGGCGGCGAGGATAAGACGCGGGGCCATGGCTTACTCCAGACAGAAAAAGACCGGAGCGGCGGGAGACGCCGCCCCGGCGAACCTTACCAGCGCTTGTCGATGGAGACGCCCACCAGCCGGCCGATCGGGCTGGCCATCTGCGGATCATAGCCGCCGGAGATGTCCACGAAGGGCGGGTCCTGGTTGAACAGGTTCTGGGCGTCCAGGGCCACCATCACCCCGTCGAACCAGCCGCCGTGGGCGGTGAGGTCGTAGCCGAGGTGCAGGTCCACGGTGGCGTAGGAGTCGATCTTCTTGGCTGGGGTGATGGTGTTGTTCTTGTAGGCCCCCACGAAGTTGACGGCCGAGCGGGCGCTCCAGGCGTCGCCCCGCCAGGCCAGCTCGCCGCGCATGCGCAGTTCCGGCGGATAGTTGATGGTGTGCACCACCGGGCTGATCGGCGCGCCAGGGGCCGGCGACAGGTCGAACTTGGTGAAGTACTCGCCGCTGACGCTGGTCTCGAAGTCGCCCAGGCCGGTGGTCCAGTCGTAGCCCAGGTCGAAGTCGAACCCGCGGATGATGTTGGTCCCCAGGTTATGGCGCCGACCGTCCTGGATGTACTTCACCAGGGCCACGTTGATCGGGGTGTTAGTGGTGTACTGCGCCTGCAGGGCCGCGATCTGCGCCGGGGTCGGGTTGCGGATCAGGAACTGCGAATAGAAGGGCAGGGAGAGCAGGCCCGCCGTACCGCGCAGGGCGACGATCTGGTTCTCATAGTCCACCTTGAAATAGGTGACGTTGGCGTTGAAGCCGGGCAGGGCCTGCGGCCTCAGATCCAAGCCGAAGGACCAGGTCTTGGCGGTCTCGGACTGCAGGTCCGGGTTGCCGCCGGCGATGCCGATGCCCTGGCTGGTGCCGGTGGGCGAGGACGGATCGGGGAGGGTGTCGCCGTAGAGGCCCGCGCCGCCACCGATCGGGCTGTTTTCCGCCAGGCTCGGAGCCCGGAACGACTTGCCGTAGCTGCCGCGGAAGGTGACCCCCTCCACCAGTTCCCAGTTCACCCCGATCTTCGGGTTCTTGGTGGTCCCGACGTCGGAATAGTCCTCGTAGCGGCCGGCGATGGACAGATCGAGCTTGCGCACCAGGGGCACGTTCATGTCGGGCCCGACCAGGGGCACGTAGAATTCGGCGAAGGTCGCGCCGATACTGCGGGTGACGTTGGAATAGGCCGTCGTCGTGGCCGGTCCCCGCGCCCCGCCGAACAGGTTGGTGACCAGCTGCTCCTCGCGGTACTCGGCGCCCACCGCCAGCCGCACCTTGCCGCCGGGCAGGTCGATCAGCGGGCCGTCAGCCTGGAGGTTGTAGGTCTTCAGGCCTGTGCGCGCCTGGATGATGAATTGGCCGCTGGAGACCTTGGCGATGGTCGCTGGGTTGTAGGTCCCGCCGAACACGTTGAGCGCCGTGGCCGGATTGGTGTCGGCGAGCGCCGCGACGCCGCCGGCCCCATAGTAGTTGGACCGCTGCTTGTTGATGTCGTCGGAGCGGCCGTAGGCGGCGTAGGTGGTCGCTTTCCACTCGCCGGGCAGCTTGATGTCGGCGCCCACGGTGATCTCCCCCGAGGCCGAGCCCGAGGCCACGTAGTTGTACCCGAAGTCCTTGTAGAACGAGTAGTTCACCGACTCCGACGTCCCCGCCGGCGCGCCGGGCGGCCGCACATAGAAGGGGTTGGTGGACGGCACGATCAGGGATGAGGTGATGATGTTGCGGTTCAGCACCTGGCGCTTTGAGTAATAGCCCTCGGTGAACAGGCTGACGGTGTCGGTGACGTCCTGGCGGCCCGACAGCACCACGCTGTTCTTCTGCTGCTCGGGGATGATGTAGTTGTACTTCAGGTTGTCGCAGAGGTTGGTGGCGGGAA
>JAYVDG010000518.1:0-10061 GCA_043749525.1 Phenylobacterium sp. | reverse complement strand
CAGGTCTATGCCGCCCAGTCCGTCCCCGTCGGGTCGCCCCCCGGCCTCGGCGCGACGGCCTTGGCCAAGGCCCGCCCCGGCCTGCTGGGCAACGACCTGAAGACCCCGGTCTTCCAGCCCTTCGACCTCTGGCGCGCAAAGGCCGGCGAGAAACTGACGGGCGAGGCGGCCTTCCGCGCCTCAGTGGCCCGCGGCGCTGATGTCTTCCTCACCCGCCCCTTCTGGATTCGCGACACCAGTCACCTGAATACCGTGGGCCTGGGCAATCCGATCAAGCGCACCTGCTCCACCTGCCACAACGCCCAGATGACCGGCATGGACGTGGCCCCCGGCTGGATGGACATCGGAACCAACAACCAGCCCACCGCCGATCCGCTGAAGCACCTGCCGCTGTTCAAGGTCACCTGCCGGCCCGACGCCCCGCCCCACCCGTTCCTGGGGCGGACGATCTACACCCACGATCCGGGCCGCGCCCTTATCTCCGGCCTGTGCCGTGACGTGGGCTCCATCACCATGCAGCAGTTCCGGGGTCTGGCGGCCCGCGCGCCCTATTTCGCCAATGGCTCGGCGAAGAACCTGGCCGGCCTCGTCTACTATTACGACCGCCGCTACGACATCAAATTCACCGCCCAGGAAAAGCGCGACCTGGTCAATTTCATGAGCGCGCTGTGAGACGCCTGGCCCTCATTCTCTGCCTGCTGACCACGGCCGCCGCGCCGCCGCCGGGCCAGCGCAATTTCGTCGCCTGCCCGATGATCCGCGACGCCGAGCCGGTGCCGTGCTGGCTCGCCGAGTATGGCGGCGAGCTCTATTATCTCGGCGTCCAGGGCGACATCAGCGAGGCCTTCCACCCGCCACAGCTGCGCCACCGGGCGCTGGTGGAAGGCACGGTTCTGGACGGCTCCCGGGTCTGCGGCGGGATCGTGCTGAAGCCCGTGACGGTCTCGGCCCTGCCGGAGATCGATGAGACCTGCGTGAAGGTCCTGCCCGCCGATGGCCTCAGGATCACCGACTTCCCGCGCGGCCCCGGCCCCGCCAACCGCGGCCGCCAACTGGCCACCGGCCCAGAGGTCCCGCGCCCGGCGCCGCCCGCGCCGCGGCCTCCGTTCGGGGTGAAGACCTGGGAGGTCCGCTTCGGCTTCGAAGGCCTCTACATCAACGTCCACCAGTTCCGCGGCGTGCTCGACGCGGTCGTCTACGCCAAGACCTCGGGCGGCAAGGTCAGGGTCGACGGCTGGCGCGGCGCGAGCCTGCTGTCGAACGGCGAGGCGTTGGCCGAGCCCGAGGGATTAGCGCAGGCGCGCACCGCCAAGGTGGCCCAGGCGCTGACCGAACTGGGCGCTGCGCCAGCGGCGGCCGTCGCTCACCCCAACCTCGAAACCCCCGACGGCGCCACTGACCCGGAGCGACGCCGGGTACGCATCACCGTCACCCCCTGACGTCGCTCCAGACTCAAGGCTAGGGTGCTCTCTCGACAAGAGGGCCGCCGCGCCCCGTGGGAGGACGCTTGAAACACCTGTTGCCACTGGCCGCGCTGCTGAGCCTCAACGCCTGCGCCAAGCCTGCCAGCCCGCCTGCCGACTATGCCAACGTAAAGCCCGCTGACCCGCGCTTGGCCACCCTCTATGACGGCTCCTGCAAGGCGTGCCACACCAATCCGGCCGCCGGGGCGCCCCTGACCCACGACCCCCGCGCCTGGGCGCCGCGCTGGCATCAGGGGCGGGACGTTCTGCTGGACCACGTGGTCCAGGGCTATCGCGCCATGCCGGCCGGGGGCCAGTGCGCCGCCTGCACGCCCGACGACTTCCAAGCCCTGATCGCCTTCATCGCCGGCCACGAAGACGACAAGTCGTGATCTCCCGCCGCAAGGTCCTGCTGGGCGGCACCGCCGGTGTCGTGGTGGTGGGCGGCGGCGGGGTCGCCCTGGCCGTCCGCGAGACGCCCGAACCCGCGTCGCCGCCCAGCGTGAACCTCCAGGGTAAGCTGCTCTGGCGCAACTGGTCGGGGATCGAGAGCGCCTATCCAGCGGTGCGCGCTGCGCCCAAGTCTGAGGCCGAGGTCGCCCAGACGCTGAAGACCGCGGCCGCCCCCATCCGCCCGGTCGGCGCCGGACACTCCTTCACCGGCCTGGTCCCCACCTCCGGGACCTTGATGACCCTTGATCAGGTGGCCGGGGTCGAGCGCTGGGAGGGCGACGAGGCCGTCGTCTGGACCGGCACGCGCCTGGGGGCGCTAGGTCCCGCGCTGGCCACCAAGGGCCGGGCCATGCCCAACCTGCCCGACATCAACAAGCAGTCCCTGGGCGGCGCCATTGGCACCGGCACCCACGGCACGGGGATCGCCTTCAAGGCCATCCATGGCGACATCACCGCCTTGCGGCTGGCGCCGGTCGGCGGCGAAATCCTGGAGTGCGACGCCAGCCACAACGCTGACGTCTTCAACGCCGCGCGGGTTTCGCTGGGCGGGCTGGGCGTCATCACCCAGGTGCGGCTGAAGACCTCGGCCAATACGCGCCTGCACCGCCACGTCTGGATCGAACCCCTGGCTGAGACCATCGCCAAGTGCGAGGAGCGCTGGGCCAAGCACCGCAACTACGAGTTCTACGCCGTCCCCTTCACGGACCTGGCGGCCAACATCACCCACGACGAGACCGACCTGCCGGCCACGCCGCGCGCGGCGTCGAGTGACGACGCCTTCCTTGGGGCGTTGAAGCAACTTCGCAATCTGCTGGGCTTCTCCACCCGGCTGCGCAAGGCCGCCGCCAAGGCGCTGCTGGGCCCCACCAAGCCGGAAGAGGCCATCGACGAAGGCTGGAAGCTGCTCCCCACCGAGCGCCCCATCCGCTTCAACGAGATGGAATTCCACCTGCCGCCGGAAAACCAGATGGCGGCTTTGAAAGAGGTGGTCGCGGCGATCGAGACGCACCGCAAGGACGTCTTCTTCCCCATCGAGCTGCGCCGTATCGCCGGCGACGACGCCTGGCTCTCGCCGTTCAACGGCGGCCCGCGGGGGTCGGTGGCCGTCCACTGCTACTACAAGGACGACTACAAGTTCCTGTTCGAGCTGATCCAGCCGATCTTCCTGGCGCACGGTGGCCGCCCCCACTGGGGCAAGCTGCACAGCCTCAAGGCGCCGCAACTTTCCAAGCTCTATCCAGACTGGGAGGCGTTCCAGACGGTCCGCCGCCGGTTGGACCCGCAGGGGAAGATGCTGAATCCTTACCTGCGGGAGCTGTTTGGGGCCTAGATCAGCGCCGCGTCCCCGCTCAGCGCCAAGCGGTGGAACCGCTCGCCCATCAGCCGGTAGCCCTCGGTGTTGGGGTGCAGGTCGTCGGGCAGCAGGGCCACGTCGGCCGGGCCGAACAGCTCCAGGCCGTCGAGATAGCGGATGCTCGCATCGCCGGTCTTCACCCGGGCGGCCACCACCGTCTGCAGCAGCTGGCGCATCCGCTGCAGGCTCGGCCCGTCGCCGGCGGTCTCACGGGGCGGCGACCAGATCGGCGAGACCACAGCGATGGGCGTGGTGGGGTGCTTCTCGCGGATGATCGAAATCATGGCGTGGGCGGCGTCGAGGAAGTTGCGCTCCTTCAGCTGCCCGTCGGTGTGGACGTTGATCCCCAGCTTCAGGACGATGGCGTCGGCCCGCTGGTCGCGGATGATCCGCGCCGCCAGCCCGCTGAGCAGGCAGGACCCCGCCCAGCCGAGGTTCAGGTGATCCAGGTTGGCCAGCCGGCTGGCCACGGCGGGCCAGTTGGCGGTCGCGCCTTCGGCCTCCATGCCGTGGCTGATCGAGCTGCCGTGGAACAGCACGCGGGGCCGGCCATCGGGGACCGCCGTCAGACTCGCGCCGTCGGCCAGCGCCAGGCCGGTGATCGCCACCGTCGCCGCCTGGGGCAACCACAGTTCCACGGTCTTCTCCCCGGCCGGCAGGCCTTCGAAGCTGAGACTCAGGGCTTCATCGCCGGTCAGCCCGCCCTGCGGGTTCATCTCCGCCCCACCCTCGCCCCAGCCGCGGGCGAAGAACTGGCCGCCGACATAGAGGTCGTAGGCGCCGCGCCGCTCCCCGTCATTGGGCAGGGCCAGCAGGTGCTGGGTGGCGGTCAGCTTCACGCTCGTGCTGTTGGTGGAGAACCTCAGGCGGCACCCGGTCGCGCAGGACGCCACCCATTGGGTGAAGACGTCATAGAAGGGCAACTCCGCCACCGGCAGCCGCGTCGGCTGGATCGACCCCGGACGCCGCCGGATATCAATCTGGCCGTCCAGCAGGGGTTCGATCTGATCGAGGGGGATGGCTTGCACGGAGCGCTCCTGATTGTTGGCGCCACTTTAGGGCAAACATCTGCCGTGGGGAGGGCGTGGCGCTCCCAAAATTGAACCACGGACCTCACGAACGACACGAACAAACCAACCCGTGTCATCCCGGTTTCCGCGAAGCGTTGTCCGGTACCCAGATGCGCGGGGCGTGCAGGATGGATCGGTGCTTCTGGGTCCCGGTCTTCCGCTACGCGGAAACCGGGATGACACCTGGGAAGCGCCGTCGCTTGTTCGTGTCGTTCGTGGTCATCTTCTCAACCTCTCCCTCGCACCGCGCTGAGGAGAAGCGCCCACGAAAAAGGGCCGCCCTCGCGGACGGCCCTTCGTCAATCTGAAGCGGCGAGGCCTAGAAGATCTCGAACAGGCCCGCGGCGCCCATGCCGCCGCCGACGCACATGGTGACGACGCCGTACTTGGCGCCGCGACGCTTGCCTTCGTGGAGGATGTGGCCGGTCGCCCGCGCGCCGGTCATGCCGTAGGGGTGGCCGATGGAGATGGCCCCGCCGTTGATGTTGTACTTGGCGGGGTCGATGCCGAGCTTGTCGCGGCAATAGACGACCTGGCTGCCGAACGCTTCGTTCAGTTCCCACATGTCGATGTCGTCAATGGTCAAGCCGTTACGTTCCAGCAGCTTGGGGATCGCGAAGACCGGGCCGATGCCCATTTCTTCCGGGCCGCAGCCGGCCACGGCCATGCCGCGATAGGCGCCCAGCGGGGTCAGGCCGAGACGCTCGGCTTCCTTGCGTTCCATCAGCACCACGGCGGCGGCGCCGTCGGAGAGCTGGCTGGCGTTGCCGGCGGTGACGAACTTGCCCTCTTTCACGATCTGGCCGCCCTTGAACACGGGGCTGAGCTTCTGCAGGTCGGCCAGGGTGGTCTGCGGGCGGTTGCCCTCGTCCTGGGTCAGGCGGACTTCCTTTTCGGAGAACTCGCCGGTCTCCTTGTTCTGCACCAGCATGGTGGAGGTCAGCGGCGCGATCTCGGCGTCGAACCGGCCGTCGGCCTGGGCCTGGGCGGTGCGCTGCTGGGACTGGTAGGCGTACTCGTCCTGCGCTTCGCGCGAGATGTTGTAGCGCTCGGCCACGATCTCGGCGGTCTCGATCATCGAGGTGTGGATTTCCGGAACGTGCTCGTTCAGCCAGGCGTCGCTGGTGCGGTAGCGGTTCATCTTGTCGTTCTGGACCAGGCTGATGCTTTCCAGCCCGCCGCCGATGGCGACATTGGCGCCGTCGTTGAGGATGTACTTGGCGGCCGTGGCGATGCCCATCAGGCCCGAGGAGCACTGCCGGTCGAGCGTCATGCCCGAGACGGTGTTGGGCAGGCCGGCGCGCAGGGCGGCCTGGCGGGCGATGTTGTTGCCGGTGGAGCCCTGCTGCAGGGCCGCGCCCATCACCACGTCGTCGACGGTGGCCGGATCGATGCCGGCGCGCTTGACCGCCTCGGCGATCACGTGGCCGCCGAGCTCGGCGCCGGAGGTGTTGTTGAACGCGCCGCGATATGCCTTGCCGATCGGCGTGCGGGCGGTGGAGACGATGACAGCTTCACGCATGAAGGGGTCCTTTGTGGAGTGGCGGGTTGGAAATTTGAGCGGACGGAATGTCACAGATCGCCGGAGAGCCCCACTGAATTAGTGGCTCCCCGGCGGTTTTCGAGGTCGGGTCTAGAGGTCGGAGAGCTTCTTGCCGTCGGCCACCAGCTTTTCTAGCAACGGCGCGGGCTTGAAGGCGTCGCCCATCTTGGCCTGGAAGTCCTGCATCTTGGCCAGCACCTTGGCCGGGCCGACCTGGTCGCCGTACCACATCGGGCCGCCGCGATAGACCGGCCAGCCGTAGCCGTTCTGCCAGACCACATCGATGTCGGACGCGCGGATGGCCTTCTTCTCTTCGAGGATCTTCACGCCCTCGTTGATCATCGGGAAGATGCAGCGTTCGAGGATTTCCTCGTCGCTGATCTTGCGCGGGTTGGCGCCCGACTTGACGATGAAGTCGTGGATCACCTTCTCGGTGAAGGGGCTCGGCTTGGCGACGCGGTTCTCGTCGTAATCGTAATAGCCGGCGCCGGTCTTCTGGCCGCGGCGGTCGGCCTCGCAGAGCACGTCACGGATGCTCTCGCCGTTGGACTTCTCCTTCACCCAGCCGATGTCCAGGCCAGCCAGGTCGCTCATGGCGAAGGGGCCCATAGGGAAGCCGAAGTCGTAGAGCACGCGGTCGATGTCCCAGGGCATGGCCCCTTCCATCACCAGCTTCTGGGCCTCGCGCTGGCGCTGGCCCAGGATGCGGTTGCCGACGAAGCCGGGGCAGACGCCAACCAGTGTCGCGGTCTTGCCGATCTGCTTGGCCAGCTTCATCGAGGTGGCGATGACGCTGTCGGACGTGTGGTCGGCGCGGACGATCTCCAGCAGCTTCATGACATTGGCCGGTGAGAAGAAGTGCAGGCCGATGACGCTCTCGGGACGCTTGGTCACCGAGGCGATCTCGTCGATGTTCAGCCCCGAGGTGTTGGTGGCCAGGATCGCGCCGGGTTTGCAGATGGTGTCCAGCTTGGCGAAGATGTCCTTCTTGATGTCCATCCGCTCGAAGACGGCCTCGATCACCAGGTCGACGTCGGCGAAGCTATCTTCCATCGACAGCGAACCGCTGATCAGGGCGCAGCGCTCCTCGACCTGGGCCTGCGTGATGCCGCCGCGCGAGGCGGTGCGCTCATAGTTCTTGCGGATGATGCCGAGACCCTTGTCCAGGGGCTCCTGCTTCTGCTCGACGATCACCACCGGGATGCCGGCGTTGGCGAAGTTCATGGCGATGCCACCGCCCATGGTGCCGGCGCCGATCACGCCCACCCTCTTGATGGGGATCAGCGGGGTGTCGTCGGCGATGCCGGGGATCTTCTGGGCCTGGCGCTCGGCGAAGAAGGTGTAGCGCTGGGCGGCCGATTGGCTGCCCGCCATCAGTTCGTTGAACAGCTTGCGCTCGACCTTCATCCCTTCGTCGAAGGGCAGGTTCACCGCCGCCTCGATGGTCTGGATATTGTATTCCGGGGCCAGGAAGCCGCGGAACTTGCGCGCATTGGCCTTGCGGAAGTCGGCGAAGATCTCGGGCTTGCCGCGGGCGGCCTCGACCTTGGCGTTCTGGTCGCGGATCTTGGTGAGCGGGCGGCCCTCGGCCACCACCTTGCGGGCGAAGGCCACGGCGCCCTCGCGAAGCTTACCTTCCTCCACCAGTTCGTCGGTCAGGCCGCCGGACAGGGCTTCCTTGGCGGGCACGTGGCGGCCGGTGGTCATCATCTCCAAGGCGCGCTCGGGACCCACCACGCGGGGCAGGCGCTGGGTGCCGCCGGCGCCCGGCAGCAGGCCGAGGTTCACTTCGGGCAGGCCGAACTTCGCCGAGGGCACGGCGACGCGATAGTGGGCGCAGAGCGCGACTTCCAGCCCGCCGCCCAGCACGGTGCCGTGGATCGCGGCCACCACCGGCTTGGGCGAGCTTTCCATCATGTTTTGCACATCGGCCAGTTGCGGATCGGCCATGGCGCCCCCGAACTCGGTGATGTCGGCGCCGGCGATGAAGGTGCGACCCTCGCAGACCAAGACGATGGACTTGGCGGCCGGATCGGCGATGGCGGCCTTGAAGCCCTCGTAGAGACCCTCGCGGACCTTGGCCGAGAGCGCGTTCACGGGCGGCGAGTTCAGGGTGAGGACGGCGACGTCGCCCTCCAGCGTGAGGTCGGTCACGGAGTTGATGGCGGTCATGGGCGCATCCTCGGCTTGGCGTTTCAGGGCCGCCTCTAGGCTGGGCGGCTGGAGAGATTCAAACGTTTGTTACAGGCCCGTCGCGCGGTGCGCGAGTCAAATGTGCGTAGGGTTTTCGCGGCGGAAACCTGGGTTTAAGACCAAGCTTCAACGATCAAAAGGGAAGCGCCTGATGGCTCTGGATCTGTTCTCATTGAAGGGCCGCGTGGCCCTCGTCACCGGCGGCTCGCGCGGCATCGGCAAGATGATCGCCGCCGGCTTCATCGAGCAGGGGGCCAAGGTCTACATCTCCTCGCGCAAGCCCGGCGCCTGCGACGAGACCGCCGCCGAACTCGGTCCCAACTGCATCTCCCTGCCGCAGGACGTCTCCACGGTGGAGGGCTGCCAAGCGCTCGCCAAGCGTTTCGCCGAGCATGAACCCAAGCTCGACATCCTGGTGAACAACGCCGGCGCCGCCTGGGGCGCGCCCTTCGATGAGTTCCCGGAGAGCGGCTGGGACAAGGTGATGAACCTGAACCTGAAGTCGCCCTTCTTCCTGACCCAGGCCCTGCACGGCGCGCTCAAGGCCGCCGCCAGTCACGAGCAGCCGGCCAAGGTGATCAACATCTGCTCGATCGACGGCATCCGCCTCAATCCGCAGGAGACCTATTCCTACCACGCATCCAAGTCAGGCCTGATCTACCTGACCCGCCGCATGGCCGCGACGCTGATCCAGGACTCGATCAACGTCACCGGCATCGCGCCCGGCGCCTTCGCCTCGGAGATGAACCGCGTGGCCCGCGACGAGGGCGACATCATCGCCAAGCGCATCCCCTCGCGCCGCATCGGCCGCGATGAGGACATGGCCGCGGCCGCCATCTACCTGGCCAGCCGCGCCGGCGACTACGTGGTGGGTGAAACCATCGCCGTCGACGGCGGCGTCGCGCTCGCCACGCTCGGCGGCCTGTAAGAAAGCAGGCCGTTCCTCGCCTAGGCGGGGAACGGCCTCGCCTCTGCCGTTTTTGCGCTAAGACTGGAGCCCCCAGTCGCAGCAACGGCGCGCCTTGACCGATCCCGAAATCCTTCCCCTGGCGACCGACAAGGCCGTGCGACGCACATGGCGCACCGTTCTTGTTGTCGGCGCCGTGCTGGCGCTGGTGCTTGTGGCCCTGGCCTATGCCGGCCGCCGCGCCCTCGCCCGGGAGGCTTTGACCGGTTGGCTGCGTTCCCAGGGCGTGGAATCCGAGGTCGCCTTCTCCACCTTCGGCCCGGGCCGCTTTACGGGGACCCTGCGCATCGGCCCCGCCGCCAACCCCGACCTGACCGCCCAGGTGGCCGAGGTCCGTTATGGCCTCACCGGCTGGTGGGCGGGCAAGCCCTTCGGCGCGACGGTGACCTCGGTGCGGCTGGTGCGGCCGGTGATCAAGGGGCGCTGGACGGACGGACGCCTGGCCCTGGGCGAACTCGACCCTCTCATCGCCACCTTACGCAAGCGCCCGCCGCGGCCCGACGCGCGCCAGCCGAGGATCGTGGTGGAGGACGCCCGCCTGCGGCTCGACACCGACTATGGCCCTCTGCTGGCCCGGGCCAGCGCCCAGCTCGACAACGGTCGTCTGCTGCGCCTCGACACCACCTTCGCCCCGGCGACGCTCGTGGGCCGCGACCGCTCCGCGCGCCTGGGGCCTGGAGAACTGCACTTGGTGACGGTGGGCGACCAGGTGGCCTCGGCCCTGGAGACCACGGTCCGCGACCTCAAGCTGGGCCAGATCGCGGTCCAGGACGCGACGATCCGCCTGACCGCCCGCACCGCTTATCCCGACCTCAAGCAGAAGCGCGGCGACGGCGCCCTAACCCAGACCTTGAAGATCGACGCCCGCTCGGTGGCCTACGGCGCGGCCCGCCTGACCGACGCCAGCCTGGAGGCGACCTTCAACGGCCAGGCCGCCGGCTGGATCGACACCCTGGCGGTGACCGGCGACGGCACGGCGGTGCTGGGGGCGGCCCGCGCGGACCTCGCCGGCGCCAAG
>JAYVDG010000517.1:0-3764 GCA_043749525.1 Phenylobacterium sp. | reverse complement strand
CGCTCTGCAACAAGATGGCCCCGGCCCTGCGCAAGGTCTACGACCAGATGCCGGAGCCGCGCTACGTCATCTCCATGGGCTCCTGCGCCAACGGCGGCGGCTACTACTACTTCAGCTATTCCGTGGTGCGCGGCTGCGACCGGATCGTGCCCGTGGACATCTATGTCCCCGGCTGCCCGCCCACCGCCGAGGCCCTGGTCTACGGCGTGCTGCAGCTGCAGAAGAAGATCCGCCGCACCGGGACCATCGAACGATGAGCTGGCCGGTCGAGATCTCCACGCTCGAGAACCTGGGCCAGCAACTGGTCGCCGACAGCGCCGGCGCCGTGGCGGGCTATTCGATCGCCTTCAAGGAACTGACCCTGACGGCTCCGGCCGGGCGGGTCGTCCAAGCCTTGACCCTGATGCGCGACAAGTTCGGCTTCGCCCAGCTGATCGACCTCTGCGGCGTCGACTATCCGGAGCGCCCGCAGCGCTTCGACGTGGTCTACCACCTGCTGTCGCTCACCAAGAACCAGCGCCTGCGCCTAAAGGTGCAGACCGACGAGGACACCGCTGTTCCCACGGTCACGGGGGTCTTCCCCTGCGCCGACTGGTATGAGCGCGAGGCCTTCGACATGTACGGGATCTTCTTCGAGGGGCATCCCGACCTGCGCCGCATCCTCACCGACTACGGCTTCCACGGGCATCCGCTGCGCAAGGACTTCCCGATGACTGGTTATGTCGAGCTGCGCTACGACGACGAACTCAAGCGCGTGGTCTACGAGCCCGTGAAGTCCGTCGAGTTCCGCAACTGGGACTTCGTCTCACCGTGGGAAGGGGCCGACTACATCCTGCCGGGCGACGAGAAGTCAGCCGGGACGGGCGGTCCGCATCCGGGAGCTCCGAAGTAGATGGCTGACGACGCTTCCATGACCCCGCTCTCGGAAAACGAGATCCCGGTCCGCAAATTCAACATCAACTTCGGCCCGCAGCACCCCGCGGCCCACGGCGTCCTGCGCCTGGTCCTGGAGTTGGACGGCGAGGTCGTGGAGCGGGTCGACCCGCACATCGGCCTGCTGCATCGCGGCACCGAGAAGCTGATGGAGTACCGCACCTACCTCCAGAACATCCCGTACTTCGACCGCCTCGACTACGTCGCGCCGATGAACCAGGAACACGCCTTCTGCCTGGCCATCGAGAAGCTGCTGGACCTGGATGTGCCGATCCGCGGCAGCCTGATCCGGGTGATGTTCTCCGAAATCGGCCGGGTGCTGAACCACCTGCTCAACGTCACGACCCAGGCCATGGACGTCGGCGCGCTCACCCCGCCTCTGTGGGGCTTTGAAGAGCGCGAAAAGCTGATGGTCTTCTATGAGCGGGCCTGCGGCGCGCGCCTGCACGCCAACTATTTCCGCCCGGGCGGTGTCCACCAGGACCTGCCCGAGGCCCTGATCAACGATATCGACGACTGGGCCGCGGCCTTCGCCCGTCCGGTCAATGACATCGACAAACTGATCACCGGCAACCGCATCTTCAAGCAGCGCAATGTCGATATCGGCAAGGTGACCCGACAGGAGGCCATCGACTGGGGCTTCTCCGGCGTCATGGTGCGCGGTTCCGGCATCGCGTGGGACCTGCGCCGCAGCCAGCCCTACGAATGCTACGACGAGATGGACTTCGAGATCCCGCTCGGGATCAACGGCGACTGCTACGACCGCTATCTCTGCCGCATGCAGGAAATGCGCGAGTCCACCAAGATCATCCGCCAGTGCGTTGAACGGCTTCGCAAAACGCCCGGCCCCGTGATGACCGAGGACAACAAGGTCTCGCCGCCGCGCCGGGGCGAGATGAAGCGCTCGATGGAAGCGCTGATCCACCACTTCAAGCTCTACACCGAAGGCTTCCGCACTCCGGAAGGCGAGGTCTATGCGGCCGTCGAGGCGCCCAAGGGCGAGTTCGGCGTCTTCCTGGTGAGCGACGGCGGCAACAAGCCCTATCGCTGCAAGATCCGCGCGCCGGGCTTCCCACACCTGATGGCCATGGACTGGATGAACCGCGGCCACATGCTGGCCGACGTCTCGGCCATTCTCGGCTCGCTGGACATCGTGTTCGGGGAGATCGACCGATGAGCGCGCCCGCCTGCATCTCGCCCTTCGACGTCGCCGAGGCCCAGCTGGACGCCTACAATGTCCAGGATCTGGAGGCCTACTGCTCGTTCTTCTCCGACGACATCATCGTCGCCGACTTGAACGGGGCGGTGACCCTGTCGGGCATCGAGGCCTTCCGCGCCAAGTACGCCCAGGTGTTCGCCGACTTCCCGGAGAACAAGGTCCAGCTGCTGGGCCGCATGACCCTCGGCCACACGGTGATCGACCATGAGCTGGTCATCCGCAAACCCGGCGGCGACCAATTCGAGGTCGCGGCCATTTACACCATCTCGGACGCCAAGATCGTCCGGGTCGATTTCGTGAAGTGAGGCTCTGACCGTGAGCGTTCGACGCCTTTCCGCCGATCAACCCCCCAGCTTCGCCTTCTCCAAGGAGACGATGAAGCAGGCCCAGTGGTGGATCTCGAAATATCCGGACGGCCGGCAGCAGTCGGCGGTGATCCCGATCCTGTGGCTGGTGCAGAAGCAGGAGGGCTGGGTTTCCGAACCCGCCATCCGCGCCGTCGCCGACCTGCTTAAGATGGCCACCATCCGGGTCTACGAGGTCGCCACCTTCTATACGATGTTCATGCTGGAGCCGGTGGGCACGATCGCCATGGTCCAGGTGTGCGGCACCACCGCCTGTCAGTCGCGCGGCTCCGAGGACCTGCTGGCGGTTTGCCGCAAGCGCTTCGGCCCAGACAGCCACCGCTCGGCGGACGGCAAGTTCTACTGGCAGGAAGTCGAGTGCCTCGGCGCCTGCTCCAACGCGCCTATGGCCGCCATCAACGACCGCTATTACGAGGACCTCACCGTCGAGGGCTTCGAGAAGCTGCTGGATGCCTTCGCCGCCGGCAAGACGCCGCCGCCCGGCTCCGAGATCGGCCGTCAGGGCAGCGCCGTCCTGGGCGGCAACACCACGCTGAACGATCCCAAGCTCTATGACGGGTCGGCCGCCAAGCCGATCAAGGGTCTGCCGAACGCCGCCCCCAAGGGTAAGGCGCCCGTCGCATGACAGAGGTCGAGATCGCCAAGCGCCGGTTCACGATCATGGTCGCGGTCTCCGCGGTCAGCGTTTTCGTGGCTATCACGGCGATCGTCTGCGCCTTTCGGCTCAGCCAGTCCTGGCTGCTCATTGTCTTCGCCGTCGCGCTTCTGATCGGGTTCGGCGCGCAGATCTGGTTCATCGCGGGCTTCCGGTCCGCGAAAAAGGGAGTGTAGGGGGTCTTGGTCGGCATCCTGGAAGACAAGGACCGCATCTTCACCAACATCTACGGGCTCCAAGACTGGGGCCTGGAAGGTGCGAAGGCGCGCGGCTGCTGGAACGCGACCCGCGAGATGCTGGGTCAAAGCCACGAATGGGTCTGCGAGCAGATCCGCGAGTCCGGCCTGCGCGGCCGCGGAGGCGGGGGCTTCGTCACCGGCTTCAAATGGACGCTCATGCCTCAGCAGCTCAGCGAGCGGCCCCACTACCTGGTGGTCAACGCCGACGAGTCCGAGCCCGGCGCCTGCAAGGACCGCGAGATCATCCGCAACGATCCGCACCTGCTGATCGAAGGCTGCATGATCGCCAGCTACGCGATCCGCGCCCACACCGCCTACATCTACATCCGTGGCGAATACGTCATGGAGCGCGA
>JAYVDG010000516.1:0-3766 GCA_043749525.1 Phenylobacterium sp. | reverse complement strand
CGGCCTTGAAGATGGCGTCCAGGCCTTCCTCCTCGGCCTGTTCCTTCACCAGGCCCGAGCCCGGCACCACCATGGCCCGCACGTGGGGCGCCACCAGGCGGCCGTTCAGGAAGGCGTGCTGGGCCACCTGGGCGGCGGACCTCAGGTCCTCGATGCGGCTGTTGGTGCAGGAGCCGATGAACACCACGTCCACCTTGGCGTCGGCGATCAACTGGCCGGCGGTGAGGCCCATATAGTCCAGGGCCCGTTCGGCCGAGGCCCGCTTGTCCGGCGTGGCGAAGCTCTCCGGCGCCGGCACGTGGCCGGTGACCGCCACCACGTCCTCAGGCGACGTACCCCAGGTGACGGTGGGGGCGATATCGGCGGCGTCCAGCACCACCTCGCGGTCGAACTTGGCGTCGGGGTCGGAGAAGAAGGTCTTCCAGTGGGCCAGCGCCATCTCCCAGCCCGCGCCCTTCGGCGTGGCCGGACGGCCCACCATGTAGTCATAGGTGGTCTGATCGGGCGCCACGAGACCCGCCCGCGCGCCGGCCTCAATGGCCAGGTTGCACAGGGTCATGCGGCCCTCCATGGACAGGCCACGGATCGCCTCGCCGGCATATTCGATCACCGAGCCGGTGCCGCCCGCCGTGCCGATGGCGCCGACGATGGCCAGGGCGAAGTCCTTGGCGCCGACGCCGGGACCGGGGGTCCCGTTGACGGTGACCCGCAGGTTCTTCGACTTCTTCTGGCGCAGAGTCTGGGTGGCCAGCACGTGCTCGACCTCGGAGGTCCCGATGCCCTGGGCCAGCGCCCCGAAGGCGCCGTGGGTCGAGGTGTGGCTGTCGCCGCAGACGATGGTCATGCCCGGCTGGGTGCGGCCCTGCTCAGGCCCCACCACGTGGACGATCCCGTTGCGGATATCGCCCATCGGGAAGAACTCGATGCCGGCGTCCTTGACGTTGCGTTCCAGGGTCTGGAGCTGCAGCCGCGCCTCTTCGTCGGCCACCGCGCCGACGCCCAGCGCCTGGCCTTCGGTGGGAACGTTGTGGTCGGCCACCGCCAGCGTGCGGTCGGGACGGCGCACGGGGCGGCCGGCGGCGCGAAGGCCGGCGAAGGCCTGGGGCGTCGTCACCTCGTGGATCAGGTGCAGGTCGATGTACAGGATCGCTTCGCCGTCTTGCTCCGCAACAACGTGCGCATCCCAGATCTTGTCATAGAGGGTCTTGCCGGACATGGGCGGCATGTAGGGTCGGAGGGGGGCGTAAGTCCAGCACCCCGCGACGTTTTCACACCGCCCCGCGCAAGGATTTGCCTCAGGATGCGGCCTTTTGGTCCATCAGCAGGCAACCTTGACCCTGAAGCGCGGTTCTGAGCGCCGTTTCCAGGGGGGTGTGGGGCTCCATGCCGAGGGTTTTCACCAGCCGCGCATTGTCCAGCAGGACCGCGTTGTCCCAGAGGTAGCGCATCTCCAGCATCTCGCGCAGGGTCTCCACGAAGGGAGCGACCGCCCGCATGGCCAGCCAGGGAATCCGCTTCACCGGCAGACGGCGGCCCGCGACCAGCTCCAGGGCTGCGACCATTTCGTCGCCGGTCAGCTGGTGGCCGCCGAAGTTGTACATCGCGACCTCGGGCAGGGTTGCCTCGATCTCCGCCAGCCGCGCCATGGTCTCGGCCAGGTCCGGCAGGTAGGCCCAGGTGTGGCGGATGGCGCGGGGGCCGGGATAACTCATGCTCTTCAGGGGCTTGTCCTTGGCCACGATGCCCTCGGTCAGCCAGGAGGAGCCGCTGATCGGCCCGAAGAAGTCGCCGGCCCGCACGATGAGGCTGCGCACCCCGCAGGTCGCCAGCCGCTGCTCCATCTTCACCCGGATCGCGCCCTTGCGGGTCTTCGGGTTCTGCGGCGAGTCCTCACGCGGCGTAGGGAAAGCGTCAGGGCCGTAGTTGTAGACATTGCCGGGCAGGATGATCCGCGCGCCCGTCGCCTTGGCCGCCGCGATGCTGGCCTCCATCATCGGCAAAACGAGGCCCTCCCAGTTGCGGTAGCCCGGCGGGTTGGCGGCGTGGACGGTGACGCTGACCCCTTGCGCGGCTGCGGTGACATCGGAGGCCGACAGGGCGTCGCCCTTGACCCACTCGATACGCTCCAGGCCGACAGCCTCGCGGGCCGCCCGTACCGGGTCGCGGTGCAGGCCGCGCACCCGCCATCCGTGAGCCAGCAGCGCCGCCGCGGCCTCGCCGCCCACCGATCCCGTCGCCCCAATCACCAAGGCGGTCTTGTCTGAAGTCGCCATGTCGCCATCTCCTTCTGAGAGAACAAAGATCGGCGACGGGGAGCTCAAACGAAATTGCGGATATCCGTGACTCAGCTATTCATAGGCGCATGAGCGATCCGACCTGGGACCTGTATCAGAGCCTGCATGCGGTGCTGCAGGCCGGCAGCCTGTCGGCGGCGTCGCGCGCCCGGGGCCTGACCCAGCCCACCATCGGCCGTCACATCGAGGCGCTGGAGCAGCAGCTGGGCGCGCCCCTGTTCCTGCGCAGCCCGCGCGGCCTGACCCCCACCGACCTCGCCATCAGCCTCAAGACCCACCTGGAGGAGATGCATGCCGCCGCCGCCGCCGCCGCCCGCGACGCCTCGGGCTCGGCCGACAGCGAGAAGGGCTCGATCCGCATCGCGGCCAGCCTGATCGTCGGCGTCGAGGTGCTGCCGCAGATCCTGGCCGGCTTCATGGAGCAGCATCCGGACATCGCCATCGAGCTGGTGTTGTCCAACAGGATCGAGGACCTGTCGCGCCGCGACGCCGATATCGCCGTGCGCATGGCCCGCCCTACCCAGGGCGCCCTGGTGGCCCGCAAGATCGGCATGCTGGGGATCGGGTTTTACGCCACCCAGGGCTATATCGACCGGCGCGGCATGCCCGAGAGTCTGGACGATCTCGAGAACCACACCCTATGCGGCTTCGACCGCGAGCGCCCGGCCCTGGAGGCCCTGGCCGGCGTCGATTTCCCGCGGCCGATCACCCGTGACGTCTTCGCCTTCCGCACCGACAACGACGCCGCCCAGATCTCCGCCATCCGCGCCGGCATGGGGATCGGCGGGGTGCAGCATCAGATCGCCAAACGCGACGGCCTCGTGCCCGTGCTAGCGAACGCTTTTTCCTTCGAGCTCGAGTGCTGGATCGCCATGCACGAGAACCTGAAGGGCAGCCGCCGCATGCGGCTGATGTTCGACCACCTGGCGGCGGGGTTCGCCGAGTATCTGGGCAAGAGCCGGTGAGCCGCCTGCCCAGCTTTCCCGTCGAGGGCGGCTGCGCCTGCGGCGCCGTCCGCTACCGGCTGAACGCCCCGCCGATCGCGGTCTACACCTGCCACTGCACCGACTGCCAGTCGCTGACGGCCAGCGCCTTTTCCATGGCCATGCCGGTGTTCCGCAAGGATTTCGAGATCACCCGGGGCGAGCCGGCCAACTGGCCGCGCAAGGCGACGTCGGGGACGGTGATCCCCCAGCGCTTCTGTCCCGACTGCGGGACGCGGGTCTTCACCGAGCCGCCCGGCGGACCTTATTCCCTGACCATCCGGCCCGGCACCTTGGACGACACCAGCTGGCTGCATCCGGTCTCCGCCTTCTGGGTGAGCAGCGCCCAGCCCTGGGTGACCTTCGACGAGGATGTCCTGCAGTACGAGACGCAACCCACCGACTTCACACCGGTGATGAAGGCGTGGAAGGCCTGGGTCGAGGGCTGAAACGAAAACGGCGGCCCTGTCGCCAGGGCCGCCGCTTGAA
>JAYVDG010000515.1:0-3772 GCA_043749525.1 Phenylobacterium sp. | reverse complement strand
GATCTGCGGCGTGGTGATCTTGTCCGTGAGGAAGGAGAAGGGGGAGGGCACCTCGTCCGCCGCCTGCATCTCCAGCCTGTCCCAGGCGATGGTGGAGGCCACCAGGCGGGCCGGCGTGCCGGTCTTGAGGCGGCCCATGTCCAGGCCCAGGGCATAGAGCCGGTCGGAAAGCCCGATGGCCGGCGCCTCGCCGACCCGGCCGGCGGGGATGCGCTGTTCGCCCTGGTGGATCACGCCCTTGAGGAAGGTGCCGGTGGTCAGGACCACGCGGCCGGCGGAATAGATTTCACCGCTTGCGCCGACGACGCCGGTCACCTGGCCATCGACCACCAGCAGATCCTCGACGGCTTCGGCCTTGATGGAGAGGTTCGTGGTCGCGGCCAGCTCGGCCTGCATCGCCACGCGATAGAGCTTGCGATCGATCTGCGCCCGCGGCCCGCGCACGGCGGCGCCCTTGGAACGGTTCAAAAGCCGGAACTGGATGCCGGCCACGTCGGCCAGCCGGCCCATGACGCCATCCAGGGCGTCGATCTCCCGCACCAGATGACCCTTGCCAAGGCCCCCGATGGCCGGATTGCAGGACATCTCGCCGATGGTCTCGAGCTTGTGGGTCAGCAGCAGGGTGCGCGCGCCGAACCGCGCCGCCGCCGCCGCCGCCTCACAGCCCGCATGGCCGCCGCCGATGATGATCACGTCCCAGGTGGTCACGCCAAGCTCCACATCCACCCCATATGGGCGGGGGCTTCCTATAGCGGAAGGCGAGGGGCGTTTCACGTGAAAGAGTCTTACCGAGGAGGTGGGGAGGCCTTAGCCCCTCCGTCTCGGCTTCGCCGATCCACCTCCCCCGAACCGCGCTGCGCGCTGGGGGAGGAATTAGATACCTTTCTCCTCACCCAAGCCGAAGGCCGTGTCGGGGGAGGTGGCGCGCGCAGACATGCGCGTGACGGAGGGGGCTACGCCTTATCCGCCCTGTTCCACGTGAAACACTTTATTTTCCAATGCAGAAGGTGGCGAAGACCCGGTCGAGCACGTCCTCCGGGTCTATCCGCCCAGTGATGCGGTCGAGGGCGCGGCCCGCCAACCGTACATCCTCAGCGGCCAGCTCCGGCGATCCCTCCGAGGCCAGGGCATGCTCCAGCCGCGCCAGGGCTTCGGAGAGCAAGTCTTTGTGACGCAGCCGGGTGGCGGTGGGGAGTTCGTCGCCGGACAGACGCTGGATGACTTGGTCGGTCAGGGCAGCCAGGATCGCCCCCACGTGGGAGGCGTCCTGGGCGCTGATGCGGTGCATCTCGAGTTCGAGGGCGCGCGCCTCCAGCAGGGCTCGGCCGGTGTCGTCGCCGGGCGGCAGGTCGGACTTGTTGATGACGCAGAGATCGCCGGCGGTCAGCTCTTCCGGCGGCGGGTCGATGGCCGAGGACGACCCATCCACCAGCCAGATCCGCAGGTCGGCGCTGGCCGCCCAGGCCCGGGCTCGGCGCACACCCTCGGCCTCGATCTCATCGTGGGTGTCGCGCAGGCCGGCGGTGTCGGCCAGCAGCACCTTGTAGCCGGCCAGGCGCATGGGCGCCTCGATCACATCCCGCGTGGTGCCCGGCGTCGCGGTGACGATAGCGGCCTCGCGTCCAGCCAGTCCGTTCAACAGGGTGGACTTGCCGGCGTTGGGGGCGCCCACCAGGGCGATGCGGAAGCCCTCGCGGATACGCTCACCGCGATCCACATCGGCCAGGGCCAGGTGCAGCTGGCCGATCAGCCGCTGCAGGTGCGGCCGGGCGCGGTCGGCCACCTCCGCGGGGACCTCCTCGTCGGGAAAGTCCACAGCGGCCTCGAAATTGGCTGAGGCTTCGATCAGATCGGCGCGCCAGCGCTGGTGGGCGCGACCTAGAGCGCCCTCCACCTGGCCCAGGGCCTGGCGGCGTTGGGCTTCGGTCTCGGCCTCGATCAGGTCGGCGACCCCCTCGGCCTGGGCCAGGTCCAGCTTGCCGTTCTCGAAGGCCCTGCGGGTGAACTCGCCGGGTTCGGCTAGGCGCAAGCCATGCGCAGCCAGGGCCTCAAGCAGAGCGGAGACCACCGCCGGGCCTCCGTGCACGTGAAACTCGGCGCTGTCTTCGCCGGTGTAGCTGGCCGGGCCGGGGAACCAGAGCACCAGGGCCTGGTCGATGGGCCCACTCCCGGACCGCAGGGTCCGCAGACCCGCCACCCGGGGGCGGGGGACCTTGCCGGCCAGCGCCTTGAAGGCCGCCCGGGCGCGAGGCCCGGACACACGGACGACCGCCACGGCCGCGCGGCCGGCGGCGGTGGCGGCGGCATAGATGGTGTCGGTCATTTCGGGCGGTTGGCGCCGCCCATGCCCATATCGACCGCAGTGGACATCAGCTTGCGGAAGTGTTCCTGGGCCCCAACCCCGAAAGCGGTCCAGTTCTTCATCAGCTCATCGGGGGACACCATGTTGATGTTGCTCTCCATCCGCTTCTGCATCTCCTCCACCAGCTTGTCGTTCAAGGCGGTGACGTCAGGCAGGCCCATGAAGCTGCGCGCCTCGACGGGGGTGCAATCGATCTCGATGGTCATCTTCATGGCTGGGCCCTTCCTCAAGCAATAGTTATGGCCGGTTGCGGCCACTGCGCGCTAGAGCGCGATAGCCGAAAGTGGTCTTCCCGGTTTCGGCGCCAATCGGGCGACCCATATGATTACAGGCGGGACGCCTTGGCGTTCCTCCTGTAGCCAACGCAGAACAAGCCAAACGGAGGCCACATGCCTGGCGAAACCATCACCCTGAAGACCGAGGACGGCGAGTTCACCGCCTATGTGGCGCGTCCGGCCAAGGAGAAGGCACAGGCCATCGTCGTCATCCAGGAGATTTTCGGGGTCAACGCGGTCATGCGCGAGATCGCCGACGGCCTGGCCGACCAGGGCTTTTTGGCCATCTGTCCAGACCTGTTCTGGCGGATCGAGCCGGGGATCGACATCACCGACAAGTCCGAGGCCGAATGGAAAAAGGCCTTCGAACTGTTCAACGCCTTCGACGCCGACCTGGGGGTCAAAGACATCGCTGCGGTGATCGACCACATCCGCGCCGATCCCGGCTGCTCGGGCAAGGTTGGTGCGGTGGGCTATTGCCTGGGCGGCCTGCTGGCCTTCCTGACCGCCACCCGCACCGATGCGGACGCCAGCGTCGGCTATTACGGGGTCGGCATCGAGAGCCGGGTGGGCGAGGCCGAGAAGCTGGAGCGGCCGCTGATGCTGCACATCGCCGAGCAGGACCAGTTCGTGCCCAAGGAGGCCCAGGCCATCATCCTGCAGGCCCTGAAGAACCACGCCCAGGTCACCACCTACACCTATCCCGGCTGCGACCACGCCTTCGCCCGCCACGGCGGCGAGCACTATGACGAGGCCGCGGCCAGGCTGGCCAACGGCCGCAGCCTCACCTTCTTCCAGCAACACCTCGCCTAAGGTTCAGAGCATGCGCGCCATTGAGATCGACGCCACCGGCGGTCCCGACGTTCTCAAGCTCGTCGACGTCCCGGCCCCGGAGCCCAAGCCCGGCCAAATCCTCATCCGCAACCAGGCTATCGGGCTGAACTTCATCGACACCTATCACCGGTCCGGCCTCTATCCGCTGAAGCTGCCCTCGGGCCTGGGCATGGAGGGCGCCGGCATCGTCGAGGCCCTGGGCGAGGGGGTCACCCGCTTCGCCGTGGGGGATCTGGCCGCCTATGCGTCGGGGCCCATCGGCGCCTATGCCGAACTGCACGCGGTCAATGCCGAGCGGGCC
>JAYVDG010000514.1:0-3773 GCA_043749525.1 Phenylobacterium sp. | reverse complement strand
GAAGGCCCAGGCCTGCTTGACGCTGATCTGCCCAGAGGGGATCGGGCGGCCCGCGGTGCGGGCCACCTTGGCGTCGAAGTCGCGGTCGACGATGTCGTTGTAGGCGCATCCGGCGGCCCGCATCAGGGCCGCGCCGAGGGAGAATTCGGCCATCAACAGGGCGTCCGGCCATTGCCGCTCCATGGCGGCGGCCAGCGCGATGCCCTGCCAGCCCGGCAGCATCAGCAGCCAGATGCCGGTGGGCCGGTCGAAGCGTCCCAGCTTCAGCCAGGGACGCAGGGTGGCGGGGGCATAGCGGTCCACCCAGTTGGTGGGGGTGGCGTCGGGGAGGTGTTCAGTGGCGGTCATCTTGGCCCCTGCATACCAGACCGTGGCTTTCGCGCCGCAGTCAGAATTTGGCGTAACGCGGTCGCTTGACGCGGGAATCCCTCCCGCCTAGCTTCCCGGCTCCACAGACGACGTGACCGGAAAGGAGGGTCAGCAAAGATGAAAGTCATCCCAGCCACCGCCCTCACCGCACGCGCCGCCGTCGGGTCCTCCTGCTGACCTGAGACTTCCCCGGCCCGCGCGCCCTCCGCGCCGCCCCAAGGAATTCTCCCGTGTTCGCCGACCCGCGCTGGACGCTCCAGCCGCTCCCCATTTTCCATGACGTCGCCGATGCGCGGATTCCCGCCGCAGCTCCCGCCGTCATCCGACACCAACGGCTCAAATGACCGAAGTTTATGACGATGAGGACGACAACCGTCCCCGCACTCTGACCAACTCCCAGGTGATCGCCTTCATGGCGGGGCACTGGATGGGCGAGCCCAAGCGGTTCGCGCTGCTGGCGGTGCTGATGCTGGGCTCGACGGCCTGCGACCTGTCCATTCCCTGGGCGACGCGGGGGCTGATCGACGCGGTGGCGACCCCCACCTCGCCGACCGACAAGGCCTGGATCGCCTGGGCCAGCTTGTCGGCCCTGTACCTGGCCTTCTACAGCCTTCGCAGCGGCATGTTCCGCCTGTCCAACGGCTACTATTCGCGGATCATGGCGCGGATGGTGACCCAGGCCTTCGGCCGCGTGCAGGCCTTCTCCGCCGACTGGCACGCGTCGAACTTCGCCGGCGCCACGGTGCGCCGCATCAGCCGGGCGATGTGGGGCTATGACAGCGCCTCGGACGCCCTGCTCTGGATGCTGTCCCCCACCCTGATCGTGCTGTCGGGCCTGGCCCTCTCCATCGGCCTGAAGTGGCCGGTGGCCGGCGTGTTCGTCGCTGTGCTTGTGGTCGCCTTCGCCATCTTCAACATCGTGGTCTCCACCCACTACATCCGCCCGGTGAACCTGGCCTCGACGGCGCTCGACTCGCAGATCGGCGCCAACCTGGCCGACGCCATCGGCGGCAATCCGGTCGTGAAGGGCTTCGGCGCCGAGGCCCGGGAAGAGAAACGGTTCTCCGACCACGTGGACAGCTGGCGCGCGGCGCAGCACAAGACCTGGAACAGCTTCAACACCGTGAGCTGGGGGCAGAACCTGTTCCTGGTGGTCCTGCAGGCGGGCCTGACGGGGCAGTTGGTCTATGCCTGGAGCCATGGTCAGGCGACGCCGGGCGACGTGGCCTTCGGCATCACCTCCTTCATCGTCATGGCCGGCTACATGCGGAACTTCAGCGAGATCACCCGCATGCTGCAGAAGGGCCTGGACGACATGGTGGACGTCGCCACCTACATGCGGACCGAGCCGCAGCTTGCCGACAAGGCCGACGCCAAGCCGTTCCGCGGCGAGCTGGGGGAGGTGGTCTTTGACCGCGTCACCTTCGGCTATGAGAACGCCGCCCGGCCGCTCTATCAGGACTTCACCCTAGTGGTGGCGCCGGGCGAACGCGTGGCCCTGGTGGGGCCAACGGGGGCGGGGAAGTCCACCTTCGTCAAGCTGCTGCAGCGGCTCTACGACCTGCAGGCCGGCCGCATCCTGATCGACGGGCAGGACATCGCCCATGTCAGCCAGGGCAGCCTGCGGCGCGCCATCGCCGTGGTGCCGCAGGACCCGGCCCTTTTTCACCGCACCATCGCCGAGAACATCAGCTACGCCCGGCCTGAGGCGACGGAAGACGAGGTGATCCTGGCCGCCAAGCGGGCGCGGGCGCACGACTTTATAGCCAGCCTGCCGAAGGGCTATCACACGCTGGTCGGTGAGCGTGGCGTGAAGCTGTCCGGTGGCGAGCGCCAGCGGGTGGCCATCGCCCGCGCCTTCCTGGCCGACGCGCCGATCCTGGTCCTGGACGAGGCCACCTCGTCCCTGGACGTGGAGACCGAGCGTCAGGTGCAGGCGGCGATGGAGGAACTGATGGTGGGCCGCACCACGGTGGTGATCGCCCACCGGCTGTCGACCATCCGCGGCGCCGACCGCATTCTGGTGTTCGAGGGCGGCCAGCTGGTGGAGGAGGGCCGCCACGCGGACCTCGTGGCGAGGGGCGGCGCCTATGCCCGCCTGCATGCTGTGACGGAGGCCGGCGCGTGACCGAGCACTATGAAGAGGTCGACGAGTCCGCCAACCGGGTGCTCAGCAACCGCAAGGTCCTCGCCTTCGTCGGCGGCTACTGGCTGCGAAGCCCCTGGCTGCTGACTGGCACCCTGGTGACGACGCTGGCCGCCATCGGCTTCGACCTGGCCATGCCCTGGGCCTCTGGGCGGCTGGTGGACGCCGTGGCGGCCGGGCCGTCATCGAAGGACCTGGCCTGGATCGCGTGGGGGCTGTTCGTGGGCGTCTACCTGGCCGGCTCGGTGATCCGCAACCTGTCCAACCGGTTCTGGATTCCGCTGGCGGCCAAGAACATGCGGGAGATGACCGACGAGGGCTTCGCCAAGGTGCAGTCCTTCTCGGCCGACTGGCACGGGGACAACTTCTCCGGCGCCACGGTGCGCAAGCTTTCCCGCGCCATGTGGGGCTACGACGTCATCTCCGACGCTGTGGTCCTGTGGCTCGGTCCGGCCCTGGCGGTGCTGGTGGGGTTGTCGATCATGATGATCCTGCGCTGGCCGATCGTGGGCCTGTTCTCGCTGGTGACGGTGATCCTCTACATCGCCTCCAACATCTTCCTGACGACCAAGTTCGCCCGGCCCCTGAACCTGAAATCGGTGGGGCTGGACAGCCGCATCGGCGGGGCGCTGGCCGACTCCATCGCCTCCAACGCCACGGTGCGCGGCTTCGGCGCCGAGGGCCGCGAGGCCGAGCGGATCGGCGGCATCACGGCGGTGTGGCAGTTCCACATCAAGCGGACCTGGACCCGGTTCACCGACATCTGGCTGGTGCAGAACACCCTGCTCGTCGTGCTGCAGGCGGGGCTCACCGGCCTGTTGCTGCAGCTTTGGGGCCGGGGCGAGGCGACCGCGGGCGACGTGGCCTTCGGGGTCACGTCCTTCATGTTGATGAGCGGCTATCTGCGCAACATCGGCGATAACATCCGCATGCTGCAGAAGGGCATGGATGACGTCGAGGACGTGGCGCGCTACCTGACCCTCGACGCCCAGGTGGCTGATGTCCCTGACGCGCCGCCCTTCTCCGGCGAGTTGGGGCAGGTGGTCTTCGAACACGCCACCTTCGGGTACAAGTCAGCCGACTCAGCCCTCTACCGCGACTTCTCGCTCACCATCGCGCCCGGGGAACGGATCGCCCTGGTGGGACCGACGGGGTCGGGCAAGTCCACCTTCGTCAAGCTGCTGCAACGGCTCTACGACCTGGACGAGGGGCGAATCCTGATCGACGGCCAGGACGTGTCGAAGGTGACGCAAGGGTC
>JAYVDG010000513.1:0-3780 GCA_043749525.1 Phenylobacterium sp. | reverse complement strand
GCCAGAGCCTGGAGGCCGCCCAGGCCAATAAGTATCGGGCGCTGGCCCAGCAGATGGACCTGAAGGCCGGCATGAACGTGCTGGAGATCGGCTGCGGCTGGGGCGGGTTCGCCGAGTACGCGGCCCGCGAGGTCGGCGCGAAGGTCACGGGCATCACCATCTCCAAGGAACAGTACGACTTCGCCGCCAAGCGGATGTTCGACCAGGGCCTGTCTGACCGCGCGGAGATCAAGCTGATCGACTATCGCGACGTCGAGGGAAGCTTCGACCGGGTGGCTTCCATCGAGATGTTCGAGGCGGTGGGCGAGCGCTACTGGCCGACCTATTTCAACAAGATCCGCGATGTGCTGGTGCCCGGCGGCCGGGCGGGTCTGCAGATCATCACTATCCAGGAAGAGCTGTTCGAGGATTACCGCCGCCACGCCGACTTCATCCAGAAGTACATCTTCCCGGGCGGCATGCTGCCCTCTGAGAGCAAGTTGAGAGCCGAGACCGACCGGGCGGGCTTGGCCTGGACCGGAATTTCGCGCTTCGGCCAGGACTATGCCGATACCTTGGCGCAATGGGCCGAACGGTTCGACGCGCGCTGGGACGAGATCAAGGGCTTCGGCTTCGACGAGAAGTTCCGCAAGATCTGGCGGTTCTATCTCAGCTACTGCGACGCCGGCTTCCGTACCGGCCGCACCGATGTTGTGCAGCTTGGTCTCTCAAAGGCCTGATCGCCCCCTGTTCGGACGCCCCGACGACGCTTAAGTAGCGGTCATGACCGTCGCACACAGCGTCCTGGACGCCATCGGAAACACGCCGCTCATCCGCCTGGCCCGCGCCAGCGAGGCCACGGGCTGCGAGATCCTCGGCAAGGCCGAGTTCATGAACCCCGGCCAGTCCGTGAAGGACCGGGCGGCGCTCTACATCATGCGTGACGCCGAACGGCGGGGCCTGCTGAAGCCCGGCGGACGGATCGTGGAGGGCACGGCGGGCAATACCGGCATCGGCCTGGCCATGGTCGCCGGGGCCAGCGGCTACAAGACCACCATCGTCATCCCGCGCACGCAGAGCCAGGAGAAGAAGGACGCCATCCGCCTGCTGGGCGCGGACCTGGTGGAGGTGGACGCGGTCCCCTACTCAAATCCTGACAATTATGTCCGCTATTCCGGCCGCCTGGCCGAGGAACTTGCCGCGAAAGAACCCAATGGCGCGGTCTGGGCCAACCAGTTCGACAATGTCGCCAACCGCCAGGCCCACGTCGAGACCACAGGCCCGGAAATCTGGAACCAGACCGACGGCAAGGTGGACGGCTTCATCTGCGCCGTGGGCTCGGGCGGCACGCTGGCGGGCATCGCCGAGGCCCTGCGCGCCCGGAACCCGAAGGTGGTCATCGGCCTGGCCGACCCGCACGGCGCCTCGCTCTATAGCTGGTTCACCGACGGCGAGCTGAAGTCGGAGGGAACCTCCATCAGCGAGGGCATCGGCCAGGGGCGGATCACCGCCAACCTGGAGGGCCTGAAGGTCGATCACGCCTACCGCATCGGCGACGAGGAGATGCTGCTGGCCATCTACGACATGGTCGAGCACGAGGGCCTGGTGATGGGCGGCTCCACCGGCATCAATGTCGCCGGCGCTATCCGCATGGCCAAGGACCTGGGCCCTGGGCACACGATCGTGACGATCCTGTGTGATCAGGGCTCCCGATATCAGAGCAAGATCTACAATCCCGAATTCCTCAAGGAGCGGGGCCTCCCCGTCCCCGGCTGGCTATGACCGATCCCCTGGTTTCCACCGACTGGCTGGCCGCGCATCTGGGCGAGGTCCAGGTGGTGGACGCCACCTGGTTCATGCCGAACGAGGGCCGCGAGGGCCACGCCGACTACCTGGCCGCCCACATTCCCGGCGCGATCTTCTTCGACATCGACGCCATCGCCGACAAGACCGTCGATCTGCCGCACATGCTGCCGACCGCGGAAGCCTTCGCTGAGGCGGCGGGCGCGCTCGGCCTGTCTCGGGAGGCCACGGTCGTGGCTTATGACAGCTTCGGCATCCGCTCGGCCGCCCGGGTCTGGTGGACGCTGCGGGTCATGGGGTTCGCCAAGGTCTTCGTCCTGGATGGCGGCTTCAAGACGTGGCTAGCCGAGGGCCGCGCGACCGAGGCCGGCCAAGCCTCCCTGCCCCCGACAACTCTGGCGCCCAGCCTGAACGCCAAGCTGGTGCGCGACATCGGGGCGGTGCGGAACCTGTTGGACTCCAAGGCCGCGCAACTGGTGGATGCGCGGGGCGCGGCCCGCTTCCGCGGCGAGGTCCCCGAGCCCCGGGCGGGTCTGCGGTCAGGTCACATGCCCGGCGCCCGCAACACGCCCTTCGACAGCCTGCTGAACGCCGGCGGCACGATGAAGTCCTCTGGCGAACTGAAGCCGCTGTTCGCCGCCGCCAAGGTCAATCTCGGCGAACCCATCGTCACCACCTGCGGCTCGGGCGTCACCGCCTCCGTGGTCGCCCTGGCGCTCGCCCGCCTGGGACGTGAGGACGTCGCGGTCTATGACGGCTCCTGGACCGAGTGGGGCGGCCGTAGCGACACCGCCGTCGTGACCGGTCCGTGACCGTCCGCCTGGCGACAGAGGCGGATTTGCCGCGGCTGCCGGAAATCGAGCTCTCCGCCTTGGACGCCTTCCTGACCACCTCAATCCCACCGGGGCCATTGTCGACCGTGACACCCGCCGAGGGATGGCGCGACGCCCTGGAGCACGGCACGCTCTGGGTGATCGACGACGAACAGGGGGAGCCCGTCGGATTCCTGGGCGCGCACCGGGACCTGGGGGAATTGCATATTCTCGAATTCGACGTCGAGGCGGTCCATCAGGGCAAGGGCCTGGGCCGCCTGCTCCTGAACCACGTCATCGCCTGGGCCCGCGCCGAAGGTCTTTCGGAGGTCACGTTGACGACGTTCCGCAGCATCGCCTGGAACCGCCCCTTCTACGCCAAGATGGGCTTCGTTGAGATATCCGACGATGACATGCCCCGGCATCTCGCCGACACCCTCAAGGCCGAGCGCGCCCGCAACCTCGAGGAACGCTGCGCGCTGTGGCTGATCCTCTAATTTCGCGTCGGGATGATCACGGGCAGGGTCTCGTAGCCCTTGACGAACACCGAGTGGGTCCGCTGGGGTTCGCCCACCACCTCGATGGTGGGGAAGCGGGCCAGGATCTCTTCCCAGATGATCTGCAGCTGCAGCTCGGCCAAGCGGTTGCCGACGCAGCGGTGGACGCCAAAGCCGAAGGAGAGGTGCTGGCGCGGCCGCTCGCGGTCGATGATGTAGTTGTCGGGGTTGGCGATGACCTCTTCGTCGCGGTTGCCCGAGACGTACCACATGGCCACCCGGTCCCCCTTCTTGATGGTCTTGCCGCCGATCTCGTAGTCCTGCGTGGCCGTGCGGGCCATGTGGGCCAAGGGCGTCTGCCAGCGGATGGTCTCCGAGACCATCGACGGGATCAGCGACGGGTTCTCCCGCAGCTTGCGGTACTGGGCCGGGTTCTGGTTCAGGGCGTAGATGGAGCCGGAGATGGTGTTCCGGGTGGTGTCGTTGCCGCCGATGATCAGCAGGGTGACGTTTCCATGGTACTCGTGGGCGTCCATGTCCCGCGTGGCCGGGTTGTGGGCCAGCATGGAGATCAGGTCGAACTGCGGCTCGGCGTTGATCCGCTGGTTCCAGAGCTCGGTGAACGCGGCGAAGCAGTGGCCGATCTCCTCGCGCTTCTGGTCCCAGCTGGTCACCGGGCCAAAGCCGGG
>JAYVDG010000512.1:0-10138 GCA_043749525.1 Phenylobacterium sp. | reverse complement strand
GCCGCCAGCACGGCGGGCGTCCCGTCCAGCAGCGGCTCGAGGATCGTCGTCGCCAGCCAGCGCACCGCCGGGACCGCGACGCCGTCGCCGATCACGTGCAGGGCGGAGGTGGCCGCCTTGGGCAGTTGGTAGGTTTCCGGCAGGCCCATCAGGCGGGCGCCTTCGCGGGGACTGAGCAGGCGGGTGCGGACTTCGCCACCATCCACCACCACCAGGGTCTGGCGCGAGGAGCCGCCCCGCGGGGTGCGCAGACAGCCGGCCAGGCCGTCGAAGCGGGCCTCGGCGCGCTGGACGCGGACACCGTTCTGCGCCCGCATGCGGCGGAAAAGACCGCCCACCGCCCGTTGGCCCGAGGCCTTCAGCGCGTCGAGGCGGACGCGGTGCAGGGGCGCCATCAGGGCGATCAGGGCCTCGGTGCGGGCCGGCGCGTGCCAGGTCACCGCGTCGTCGGGTTCGAGCAGGCTGGCCAGGTCGCAGTTGCGGGCGCCCGGCGCCGCGCCGCGCCACCAGATCCAGCGGGCGGCGAGTTTGGCGGGCAAACGGTCGTGAGCCTCGCGGACCAAGCGCGTTTGAAAAGGGCTGTCGCCGATGAGGCTCGCGGGGACAGGCGCCAAGGTGGCCACCACGAACACGCGCGGCCGCGACTGGGGCAGGAAGCGGGCGGCGTCGATCTCCAGGGCGCCGAAGCTGTAGCCCTGGGATGCCAGCGCCGCGCAGAGGGCGGTGAAGTCGGCGCCGGAGGTCAGCAGGCCCGAGACGTTCTCGATGACGATGGTGCGCGGCGCGCGGCCTTCGGCGGCCAGGGCCTGCATCAACCGCCAGAACCCGAAGAAGGCCGAGGACCTGCCGCCTCTCAGGCCCGCCCGCGCACCGGCCAGGCTGAAGTCCTGGCAGGGGGAGGAGGCCCAGGCGAGGTCGGCGCGGCCGGGCAGGTCGGCCGCCTCCAGCTTCCAGACGTCACCCTGATGGAAATGTTCGGCCGCGTCGGCGTGATTGGCGCGGTATGTGGCCGACTTCACCGCGTCGAAGTCGTTGGCGAAGGCGCAGGTCCAGCCGTCGCCCAGGCCGAGACGGGCCATACCGCCGCCGGCGAAGAACTCATAGAAGGTGCGTGGGGCGTTCCGACTCATCGCAGGAGAGTCTAGCCTGCTTCAGCCCCTGGGAAAGGATCGCCGCCATGCGTTCAATCGTCCTCGCGTCTGTGTTGCTCCTGGCCGCCTGCTCGCCCCAGGCGCCGGATGGGTCCGACGCCCCGCCGCCGGCCGATGCGCCGGCGCCCGGAACCCCGGCAGCCACGCCGATCCCCGAGGAATTCGCAGGCGACATGGACGCGCGCGGGACCGAACCCTTCTGGGGCCTGCAGATCCGCGACACCCAGATCACCCTTCAGCGCCCAGACCATCCCAATGCGGTAGGGAACAATCCGGGCCTGAAGATGCAGGATGGCAAGGCGGTGTGGGAAACACAGGCGGGCGCCGACCGGCTGACCGTCACGCTGACGATGCAGGCCTGCTCCGACGGCATGTCAGACCTGAAGTACGCCTATTCCGCCGAGGTGAGGCTGGGCGCCGAGACCCTGAAGGGCTGCGCGGGCAAGGCTGACGCCATGCCGAAGGAAGGGGCCTAGCCGCGGCCCAGCGACATCGTCGCGATCTGGGGTTCACCGGCCTGATCCGGCTTGTGGCCGGTGGGCAGAGCCATGCCCACCAGGATGGCGGCGAAGGTGGCGGCGGCGAAGAAGGCTTTGAGCGCCATGGCAGGGTCCTCCCGAACCCCTTTGATCTGATGCGAACAGCCTAGCTTCTTGGCGGTTAACGCATCGAGAAAACTCGCCACAATTTCGCCGGTTCCCTTAACCGAAACTTACCTGCCCTGACCTTGCGGCGCCCTTGACCAGGCGGCCCTGTCGGGCGCCCAATTCGCGCAACGACAAGAAGACACAGGGAGGCCGCCATGGAGCGCGCCTGGGACTTGGTGATCCGCAACGGCCGCGTGGTCGATGGCTCGGGCGGGGAGCCCTATGCCGCCGACATCGGCATCAAGGACGGGCTGATCGGGGAGGTGGGCGAGGTCCGTGGCCGAGGCGCTCAGGAGATCGACGCCGGCGGCAAGCTCGTCACTCCAGGTTTCGTCGACATCCACACCCACTATGACGGCCAGGCCACCTGGGACAGCCACATGCAGCCCTCGGCCTGGCATGGCGTGACCACCGTGGTGATGGGCAATTGCGGCGTCGGTTTCGCGCCCTGCAAGCCCGCCGACCACGACCGGCTGATCCGGCTGATGGAAGGGGTGGAGGACATACCCTTCCCGGTGCTCACCGAGGGCCTGCCCTGGACCTGGGAAAGCTATCCCGACTATCTCGACAACCTGGCGGGGCGCAGCTTCGACGTCGATATCGGCAGCCAACTGCCCCACGCGGCCCTGCGGGTCTATGTGATGGGCGAGCGCGGGGCCAATCGCGAGGACGCGACGCAGGCTGATATCGCGGCCATGGCGGCCATCGCCAAGGCGGCCATGGAGGCCGGCGCGTTGGGCTTCTCCACCTCGCGGACCCTGAACCACCGCACCAGCGACGGCCAGCCGACCCCGACCCTGACCGCGTCGGAGGCCGAGCTCACCGGCATCGCCATGGGCCTGGCGGCCGCGGGCAAGGGCGCGCTGCAATTCGTCTCCGACTTCAACGACCCGGCCGAGGAATTCGCCATGCTGCGGCGGATCGTCGAGCGGTCGGGGCGACCGCTGTCCTTCTCCCTGGTGCAGAACCCGCGCCAGCCCCGGCAGTACGAATTCCTGCTGGACCAACTTCGAGACGCAAGCGAGGCCGGCCTGCAGATGCGGGCCCAGGTGGCGGGGCGACCGGTGGGTATCCTGTTCGGGCTGGAGCTGACCCTCAATCCCTTCACCAGCCGGCCGAGCTATCAGGCCATCGCCAAGGACTCGCTGGACGCGCGGGTTGCCAGGCTCTCCGATCCCGCCTTCCGAGCCCAGCTGTTCGCCGAGGGCGCGGCGGCCGATCCCGCCTTCGCCGCCAACATGACCCGCAACTGGGGGATCATGTTCCTGATGGGCGACGAGCCCGACTACGAGCAGACCCCCGACCGCACCATCGCCGCCCTGGCCGCCGAGCAAGGGACGACGCCGGAGGAACTGGCCCTGGACCACATGCTGACGGGTGGCGGGCGCGGCATGCTGTACCTGCCCTTCCTCAACTATGCCGACGGCTCCCTGGACCCCAGCTTCGAGATGCTGATCCATCCCGACACGGTGCCGGGTCTCTCCGACGGAGGGGCCCATGTGGGGATGATCTGCGACGGCAGCTTCCCGACCTCCAACCTCACCCACTGGACCCGGGACCGCACCCGGGGGCCGAAGCTGTCCCTGCCGGTCATGATCAAGATGCAGACCCGCGACACGGCCGAGGCGGTCGGGCTGTTCGATCGCGGCCTGATCGCGCCGGGCTACCGGGCCGACCTCAACATCATCGACTATGAGAACCTGACCCTGAAGTCGCCCTGCGTGGCCTATGACCTGCCGGCCGGCGGGCGGCGGCTGATCCAGCGGGCAGACGGCTATGTGGCGACCATCGTGGCGGGCCAGGTCACCTATCGCGATGGCGAACCCACCGGCGCCCTGCCCGGCCGGCTGCTGCGCGGCAGCCAGATGGCGCCCGCGGCCATTGCGGCGGAGTAGCGCGTTAGGCGTCCATAAATCCTTGGTGTGCCAAGGGTTTGGCATGTCGCAGGAAATTTCCAGCAGCCGCACGCTGCACCGCCTGATCTATGCCAGCCGGCAGGCCTTCGCCGTGGACATGATCCCCGACGAGGAGATCGACGCCCTGATCCGGGCCTCGATCCGCAACAACCGCGCCGCGGCCATCACCGGCCTGCTGCTGGTCCACGATGGCTGGTTTCTCCAGGCCCTGGAAGGCCCCGCCGAGGCGGTGATGACCACCTACCAGCGGATCCTCAACGATCCACGCCACAACGACAGCCGGGTGATCTCGGCCGGCCCGGGCAGCGGCCGCGAGTTCGGCGACTGGAACATGTGCGCGCGGCGCTTCAGCGCCGCCGACGACGCCATCCTCGACACGCTGTCGCAACGCCAGGCCTTCGATCCGGCCAGGCTCACCGACCGCACGGCTCTGCGCCTGCTAAAGGCGGTGCACGGCATCCAGGATCGCACGGCGCTGAGCGCTTAAGCGCTCTACACCCCTTCGCTTAGGCGCCGACGCACGGCATAAGACCGCCATGCCATCCGCCTCCCTCGACGAGGCGCGGGAGATCCTGCGCCGCACCTTCGGCCATGCCGAGTTCCGGGGCCGTCAGGCCGAGGTGATCGAAGAGGTCCTGGCCGGCCGCAGCGCCATGGCCGTGCTGCCCACCGGCGGCGGCAAGAGCCTCTGCTACCAGATCCCCAGCCTGATGCGCCGCGGCCTCGGCCTGGTGGTCTCGCCGCTGATCGCGCTGATGACCGACCAGGTGGCGGGCCTGGTGCAGTCCGGCGTGGCGGCCGCGCGGCTGGATTCCAACATCGAGCCCTGGGAGAAGGCCCAGACCTGGGAGCGGATCGAGGCCGGCGAGCTGGACATGCTCTACATCTCGCCGGAAGGGCTGATGACGTCTTCGGTGATGGACCGCCTGCGCCGCACGCCGCTCGCCCTCATCGCCATCGACGAGGCCCACTGCGTCAGCCAGTGGGGCCACGACTTCCGGCCTGAGTACCGGATGCTGGGCCGGCTGGCGGAGATCTTCCCCGACGTACCGCGCCTGGCCGTCACCGCCACCGCCGACGCCCGCACCCGCGATGACATCCGCGCCGAGCTTAGGCTGGAAGACGCCCTGGAATTCGTCGCCAGCTTCGCGCGGCCAGAGCTCGCCCTGTCGGCCGAGCGCAAGCGTGGGGCCGGCCACAAGCGGGTGCTGGAGCTGATCGAGGCGCGGCCCAACCGTTCGGGCGTGGTCTATGCCGGCTCCCGCGACGGGGTCGACAAGCTGGCGGAATCCCTGCGCGCCGCCGGGACCAACGCGCTAGCCTACCACGCCGGCCTCGAGAAGAACGTCCGGGCCGAACGGCTGGAGACTTTCCTGGAGGCCGAGAGCGCGGTGATGGTGGCCACCATCGCGTTCGGCATGGGGGTCGACAAACCCGACGTCCGCTTCGTGATCCACGCCGATCCGCCGGCCTCCATCGAGGCCTATTGGCAGGAAATCGGCCGGGCGGGCCGCGACGGCGATCCCGCCGAGGGCATCACCCTCTATGGCGCCGCCGACATGGCCTGGGCCTACCGCCGCATCGACGGACGGGAGATGGACGACACCGTCAAGGGCGTGCAGCGGCGCAAGGTCGGCCAGTTCTACGCCATGATGGACGGCGCCAACTGCCGCGCGGCCGCCGTGCGCCGCTATTTCGGCGAGGAGGGCGTGGAGCCCTGCGGCCAGTGCGACCTGTGCCTGTCGCCGCCCGAAAGCATCGACGCCACCCAGGGCGCGCAGAAGGCCCTGTCGGCGGTCCACCGCCTGGGTGGCCGGTTCGGGCGCGGGCGGCTGGTGGAGCACCTGCTGGGCAAGACCAAGGAGCCGTCGAGCTTCGAGGCGGGGCTGACCACCTTCGGCATCGGCAAGGAGTTCAGCGTCAATGGTTGGCGCGACCTGCTGGACCAGCTGCTGTTCGACGGCCTGCTGAAGGAAGATCCCAATGACGGCCGTCCGCTGATCGGCCTGGGGGACCCCGAGGGGGTAAAGGCGGTCTATCGCGGTGAGCGCCGGGTGGGCCTGCGCAAGGCGCCGGAAGAGAACGATCCCACCACCCGCTCGGGCAAGCCCCGCAAGCGCCGCGAGGCCGCCGACATCGATCCAGGGGACGCGGCCCTGTTCGAGGCCCTGCGCTACTGGCGGGCCGGCGAGGCCAAGCGCCAGCACGTGCCGCCCTACGTGATCTTCCCCGACCGCACCCTGATCGAGGTCGCCCAGACCAAGCCCGGCAGCCTGCCCCGCCTGGCCGCCGTCTCCGGCGTCGGCGAAAGCAAGCTCGCCCGCTACGGCGAGGCGGTGATCGAGGTGGTGAAGGGGTTCGAGGGCTAGGCCGCCTTCGAGGCGTCGGCCGAGGCGGCCAGGGGTTCGCGCTGGGTGTTGGCGCCGTACCAGCCGAGGCCGCGATAGGTCTCGTAGCCGGGGGTGAGCGCATAGCCGACGGTGACGTGGTCGGTGGCGTAGCTGCCCATGCCCATGGCGTCGGCGGGCAGACGGAAGGTCTCGTCCAGTTCGCCGCGCTGATCCGACGCGGCCAGGATCTTGCCCGCATGGTCCAGCAGCAGCACCCTGGAGCGGGCCCGCTCCTCGTCGGTGAGGCGCACCCCGTCCACCACCGCCTGGGCCTGGGGCTTCCAGTCGAAGTGGATGCCCAGCACCCCGATCACCTTGCCATCGGTCAGGCCGTCCTGGCGGATCGCGGTGGCGTAGGTGGCCACCGGGGCGTTGTTCAGCGCCGGGGCCCGCTCGATGTCCCAGGCCACGAACTCATCGCCTGAGGTGGTCTTCATGGCCTGCTGGAACCAGCCGGCGCCGGCCACCGAGAGGCCTTGGGTCGCCGGATAGACCTGGGGGCGGCCGGTGGCCACGACATGGCCCGCGGTGTCGCAGATCCAGCGGTCGAGATAGACGGTATAGGCGTCGAGGATGACCTTCAGCCGGGTGCTGGCGTGGCGCGCGCCCTCGGGCGTCGGCTCGGCGACGGCGGCCACCACAGCGGAATCGGTGGCCCACCAGCGGACGTCGCAGGTGCGCTCATAGAGGTTGCGGTCGATGATCTCGATGGCGTTCAGCGCCAGGTCGGCCAGGCGCTGGCCCCCGCAGATGGGAGAGGATGGCGCCGCCCACCAGGGACAGTTCCTGCAGGTCGGCGCGGACCTGGCTTTCCAGGGCCTGGGCCACCTCGTCGATCTCCTGGGAGATACGCTTGAATTCCTCGGAGACGATGGCGAAGCCGCGGCCCGCCTCGCCGGCGCGCGCCGCCGTGATCAGGGCGTTGATCGCCAGCATCTTGGCTTCGCGATTGATCGAGGAAATCTCGCCGATCTTCGCGCCCGCGACGGACGACAGGCGTTCGGAGAGCTCCAGAATGCGCTCTGGGACCAGACTACCGTCGGACTCAGCCAAACCGCATCCTCTTGCGCCGACGCACCACTCTGACGGGATGTCGTCTGTGCATGCGGACATGATCGGTGAGTCGCGGCGACTAATTTAAATGTGACGCCCTCGGACCTCGGCGCATTTTCTCACCAGAAGCGTCAAATATCCTGATTTTTGAGCAGTATATGTGCAGAAATCAGGCAGGCGTCAGGAAGACGTAGCGCTGATAGGGATCCGCCAGCGCCCAGTCCGCCCCCTCGATCCGCCACTCCGGATAGTTCGAGGTGATGAAGTCGAGGGTCATGGAGGTGTCGCCGTAGGTGGCCTCGCCCTCCACCGTGTCGCGGCCGTGGGGCACGAAGGCGAAGCCCTCAGCGGCATGCTTGGCCTGGTAGGCCTCGGCCTGGGGCGCATAGTCGGGGTTCACCACCCAGTATTCGGCGGGCCGGATGGTGATGGCCAGCAGACCGTTCGGGGCGATGTGCTTGCGCAGGGCGCCCAGCGCCGCGTCGGTGGCGTTGCGCGAGGTGTGGGTGAAGACCGAGAAGGCGAACATCACGTCGAAGGCGGCTTCCGGCGCCGGAAGGTCCTTGGGCAGGTAGTCCGACTGGGCGATGTTGCCGGCGAGGTTGGCCTCGCGGCAGAGGTTCACCGCCAGGTCCCAGGGGTCCACGGCCCAGATCGCCTCGGGATTGCTGAAATAGTAGAGCAGCCGGGTCATCCGCCCGTAGCCGCAGCCATAGTCGAGGATCTTCGCGCCCGAGAGCGAGCGGTTGCGCAGGGCGGCGTAGTTGTAGGCCAGCGCGCGGATGAAGCTGACCGTGGGCTTCAGCAGGGAGAGGCCCGCGTCGCCGGTGAAGTTGCGCTGGGTCTCGTCGCTGGCCATGCGCGGCAGCAGCTGCGACAGCGCCGGCAGATCCTCACGCGGCAGATCGAACAGCAGCATGCCGAAAGCGTCCAGCGAGAGCTTGCCCCGCAGGAATTCCAGCACCTCGTTCACGGTCGCGCCACGGGCGGCGAGGCCATCGGCCTCGGTCACGATCCTGGCTTCGTCGATCAGCAGCACGCGGAGAACCTCAACCTAGGCGGCGGGGCGCCGCGCGACGGGCCCGTTTGCCCAAGGCGTGCGTCGAACGCAAGTCAGCTCAGACGTCCACCTCGGCGTCGAGGGCGTTGGCCTGGATGAACTCGCGGCGCGGCTCCACCAGGTCGCCCATCAGGCGGGTGAACATGTCGTCGGCGTCGTCGGCGTGGTTGACCCGGACCTGCAGCAGGGTGCGGGCGTCGACGTCGAGGGTGGTTTCCCAGAGCTGCTCTGGGTTCATCTCGCCGAGGCCCTTGTAGCGCTGAATGGCCAGGCCGCGACGGCCGGCGTCCATGATCGCCCCCACCAGGTCCAGCGGACCGCGCACGGTGGTGACCTTGTCCTTGCGGGTGAAGACCGCCGGGGCCGAGAAGGTGTCGGCCATGGTGGCGGCGCGTTCGGCCAGACGCCGGGCGTCAGCGGCCTGCAGCAGCAGGTCGTCTAGCACCACGCGCTCGGAGACGCCGCGCTTCACGCGGCTGAACACGAAGCCGCCGGCCGGACCGGGCTCGCCGCTCCAGCTGCCGTCGCTTTCCTCGGCATAGAGGTCCAGCCGCTTGGCGGCCGCCTCGATATTCTGCCCCTCGGCCAGCAGACCGCCCAGGGCCGCCTGCTCAATGGCGAAGGCCGGCGCGCGGGAGGACAGGCGCTCGATATTGGCCTTGGCCGAACGGGAGGTCTGGATCAGGGCCAGCAGGTCCTGTCCAAACAGCCGCTCGCCGCCGGCGAGATCCAGGGTCGCGCCCTCCAGGCCCTCGTTGACCAGATAGGTCTCCAGCGCCGGATCATCCTTCAGGTAGGTGATCGACTTGCCCTTGGCCGCCTTATAGAGCGGCGGCTGGGCGATATAGAGGTAGCCGCGCTCAATCACCTGCGGCATCTGCCGGTAGAAGAAGGTCAGCAGCAGGGTGCGGATGTGGGCGCCGTCGACGTCGGCGTCCGTCATGATGACGATCTTGTGGTAGCGGACCTTCTCGATATCGAAGTCGTCGCGGCCGATGCCGGCGCCCAGCGCCGTGATCAAGGTGCCGATCTGATCGGACCCCAGCATGCGGTCGAAGCGGGCGCGCTCGACATTGAGGATCTTGCCGCGCAGGGGCAGGACCGCCTGATTCTCGCGGTTGCGGGCCTGCTTGGCCGAGCCGCCGGCTGAGTCACCCTCCACCAAGAAGATTTCGGACTTGGCGGGATCGCGTTCCTGGCAGTCGGCGAGCTTGCCGGGCAGGGAGGAGATATCCAGCGCGGTCTTGCGGCGCGTCAGGTCGCGGGCCTTGCGGGCAGCCTCACGCGCGGCGGCGGCCTCGGCGATCTTCTGGACGATCAGCTTGGCCTCGACCGGGTGTTCCTCGAACCACTGGCCGATGCCGTCCGAGACCAGGCCCTCCACAGCAGGGCGCACCTCCGAGGAGACCAGCTTGTCCTTGGTCTGGCTGGAGAACTTGGGGTCGGGCACCTTGACCGACAGGACGCAGGTCAAACCTTCGCGGCTGTCCTCACCCGACAGCGAGACCTTCTCGCGCTTGGTGGCGCCGGAGCTCTCGGCATAGCTGGTGATGATGCGGGTGAGCGCCGAGCGGAAGGCGGCCAGGTGGGTGCCGCCGTCCTTCTGCGGGATGTTGTTGGTGAAGCAGAGGACGTTCTCGTGGTAGCCGTCGTTCCACCACAGGGCCAGGTCCAGCTCGACGTTCTCGCGCTTGCCGCGCACCACGATGGGGGTCTTCAGGACCGGGGTCTTGGCCTTGTCCAGGTGGCGCACGAAGGCCTCGATGCCGCCCTCGTAGTGCAGGACCTCCACGAAGGGCTCGGCCTCGCGGTTGTCCTTCAACCAGATGGTGACGCCGGAATTTAGGAAGGCCAGCTCGCGGAGGCGGTGCTCCAGGGTCTTGCGGTCGAATTCGACGAAGGCGAAGGTCTCGGTCGAGGC
>JAYVDG010000511.1:0-3810 GCA_043749525.1 Phenylobacterium sp. | reverse complement strand
CCCATCGAGGCCGAGCTGTGCAAGCGCCTGGGGGTGAGCCGCAGCGTGCTGCGCGAGGCGGTCAAGATGCTGACCACCAAGGGCCTGCTGAACGCCCGCCCGCGCCAGGGCACCTGGGTGGAGCCGGAGAGCAACTGGAACCTGCTGGACCCGGACGTGCTGCGCTGGTTCCTGGATCGCAAGTTCTCGCCGACCCTGCTGCTGGAGTTCACCCAGGTACGGCTGGCCATCGAGCCGATGGCGGCCTCCATGGCCGCGCGCCTGGCCACCGACGAGGCCAAGGCCGCCATCATCGCCGGCCTGGATCGCATGAAGGCCGCCGAGCGCGGCGAGGACGATCCGCTGGAGTCCGACATCGCCTTCCACGTCGCCATCCTGCGGGCCAGCGGCAACCGCTTCCTGGCCCAGATGCGCGACCTGATCGACGTGGCCCTGCGCACCTCCATCCGCCTGACCAACCGCCGCAAGGGCGTGCGCCTGGCCAGCATCGCCGACCACCAGAAGGTCTCCGACGCCATCCTGGCCGGGGACGCGGAAGGCGCCAGCCGGGCCATGCGCGAATTGATGCTGGAAGCCCTGGTGCTGATCGAGCAGGAAGCGGCCGCGGCGGTTAAGGCGGGCTGACCCGCCGCGCCTGAAATTGCGGCGCGTTGGGACTTCCCTCTGCTCTGCGCGCCGATTTCCGTTGCCACGCTGGCGCTTTCAGCAAGACTGAGGGCGGACACGATCCTGCCCCGGCCTCGATGCCGGACCGACAGAGGTCGCAAAGCAACAGCATACGATCCTGGGGAGGATCCAATGGACGCGACTCGGAGAGAGGCGCTGGTCGGCGCTGCGGCGGTGGCCGCGATGGCGGGGACAGCGGGACGGGCCCTGGCGGCGCCGAACCTGGGCAGTCCGGTCAAGACCTTGTTCTGGACCGCCAGCGTCACCCCCTGCGACAAGAACCTGAAGTTCGATCCGGGCGCGTTCCGGGACATCCTGGCCTGGTTCAAGCACTGCGGCGCTGACGGCGTAGTGGTGCTGGGCACCAGCGGCGAGTTCCCGTCCTTCTCGGTGGCCGAGCGCCGTCAGATCGCCGAGACTGCGCTGAAGGACAAAAACGGCCTGAACGTCATCATCGGCCCAGGCACGTCCAACATCGCCGAGACGCTTGAGCTGGCCAAGCACGCCGAGGACCACGGGGCCGACGGCCTGCTGGTGATCCCACCGTTCTACTATAATGATCCGGCCACGGAGGGTCTGACCCGCTACTACTCGATGCTGTTCGACAAGGTGCGGGTTCCGATCAACCTCTACCATATCCCCGGCACGTCAGAGGCGCCCATCAGCCTGGAGCTGATCAAGAGCCTGGCCCACTATCCGAACCTGGCCGGCATCAAGGATTCCAGCGGCAAGGTGGACGGCTACAAGGCCTTCGTGGAGGCCTTCCCGGACCTCAACATGCGCACCGGCACCAACAACAACCTGGAGCAGGCCTTCGACCACGGCATGGGGGCGATCCTGGCGGACGGCAACGTCTTCACCAAGCTCTGCGCCGACGTCTTCACCGCTTGGCGCGCCAAGCAGGACTACAAGCCGGCGCTGGAGAAGCTGCGCGCGGTGCAGCGCGACATGCGCGGCATGGGGATCAATTCCTATGGCCCCATGAAGTACGCGCTCAGCCTGCAGATGGGCGGGCCACAGACCTATCAGCGGCCGCCGCACCTGGACGTCACCGACGAGCAGAAGGCCGCGATCAAGTCAGCCCTCGACAAGATCAAGGACATGGCGTGATGGGGTGTTTGCGCATCCTCGGCGGGGCGCTGGCCGCCCTGGCGCTGACCGCCGTCGCCCACGCCCAGACGCCGGCCAAGGACGTGGAGTGGCCCAGCTACACCGCCGACCTGGCGGGCAGCCGTTACCGGCCGCTGGACCAGATCAACGCGTCCAACTTCAAGGACCTGGAGGTGGCCTGGCGGTTCAAGACCGACGCCATCGGCAACCGGCCGGAGTTCAAGCTGGAGGGTACGCCGCTGATGGTGGGGGGCGTGGTCTACGCCACCGCCGGCTCGCGGCGCGGAGTGGTGGCGCTGGACGCCGCCACCGGCGAACTGCTGTGGATGCATTCCGAGCACGAGGGCGCGCGGGCCGGGGCCTCGCCGCGCCAGCTGTCTGGGCGGGGGCTCTCCTACTGGAGCCACGGCGACCAGCAGCGGGTGCTGTATGTGACCACCGGCTACCGGCTGATCTCGCTGGACGCCAAGACCGGCCAGCCGGTCGCGGACTTCGGGACCGCCGGGGTGGTGGACCTGAAGCAGGACTTCGACCAGGAAATCTGGCCCGACCTGGTGAATGGCGAGGCCGGCTACCACGCCGCCCCGGTGATCGCGGGCGACGCCATCATCATCGGCACGGCTTTCCGCGAGGGCTTCACCCCGGCCCGCAAGGCCAACACCAAGGGCTATGTGCGGGCCTATGACGTGCGCACCGGCAAGCGACTGTGGACCTTCCACACCATCCCGCAGAAGGGCGAGTACGGGTACGATACCTGGCTGAACGGCTCGGCCGAGACCACGGGCAATACCGCCGTCTGGACCCAGATCACCGTCGATGAGGCGCTGAACACCGCCTATCTGGCGGTGGAGTCGCCCACCAGCGACTTCTACGGCGGACACCGCCACGGCAATGGCCTCTACGGCAACAGCCTGGTGGCCGTCGACCTGACGACGGGTCAGCGCAAGTGGCACTTCCAGGTCATCCACCACGAGATCTGGGACTACGACAATTCCTCGGCGCCGCTGCTGATGGACATCAAGGTCAAGGGCAAGGCCATCAAGGCCGTGGCCTTGCCCAGCAAGCAGGGCTTCCTCTACGTCTTCGACCGGGTGACGGGTAAGCCGGTCTGGCCGATGCCGGAGACCAAGGTTCCGGCCGGCGAGGTACCCGGCGAATGGTACGCCCCGACCCAGCCGATCCCCTCGCGGCCGGTGGCCTATGCCCGCAACGGGGTGGCCGAGAGCGACCTGATCGACTTCACCCCGGAGCTGCACGCCAAGGCCCTGGCGCTCGCCAAGAACTACAAGCTGGGGCCGGTCTACACCCCCCCCGTGGTGAGCAAGCAGCCGGGTCCGCTGGGCCTGCTGAGCTACTCCGCGCAAGGTGGCACCAACTGGCCGGGTGGGTCCTTCGATCCGGAGACCCACACCGCCTACATCTACGCCTGCAACGCCTGCCTGGGGGCCTATGGCCTGCAGCCGGCGCCGGCGGGGATGAGCGATCTCTCCTGGGTGGTGGGCGTCGCCGGCCAGCCGGTGGTGATGATCAAGGGGCCCGGCGACGGGGTGGGGGCCGATGCGCCGCCGCCGCCGAAGACGACCCCGTCGGCCAATGCGGGGACGGGCCGGCTGACGGTCGATGGCCTGCCGCTGCTGAAGCCGCCCTATTCGACCATCAGCGCCATCAACCTCGATAGCGGCGACATCATCTGGCAGATCCCAGCGGGCGAGACGCCGGACTTCATCCGCAACAACCCAGCGCTGAAGGGCCTGAACATCCCGCGCACCGGCCAGAGCGGCTACCAGATCGGCACCCTCGTCACCAAGTCGCTGGTGATCGCCGGGGACGGCCTGGTGACCACCACGGCCGACCATCCGCGCGGGGCCATGCTGCGGGCCTATGACAAGGCGACCGGCAAGGAGGTGGGGGCGGTCTGGATGCCCGCGCCGCAGTCGGGCTCGCCGATGACCTACAGCCTGAACGGCAAGCAGTACCTGATCGTGGCGGTGAGCGGCGGCGCCTATTCGGGCGAGTACATCGCCTACACCCTGC
>JAYVDG010000510.1:0-3814 GCA_043749525.1 Phenylobacterium sp. | reverse complement strand
CAAGCTGGCGAGAGCCGCAGCATGACCCGCCTCATCGCCTCGTCGTCACACCACCTCCGCCTGCGTGCAGCGAATATCCAGACAGGCTCCTAGGCGACGTTAACGGTCGATTCCGGCCTTCTGAGTCAAAACGTCTCCGAGGGAAGAACCTCCCCCGGGGGCAGACCATGGCGAGCGCAGGCTCGACAGACGCGATCGAGCAGGAACGCCGCGCGCGCCGCGAGGCCGAGGCCCTGCTCGAAACCCGCACCGGCGAACTGGCGCGGGCCGGCGAGGACTTCGCGCAGATGACCACCGCGCTTGGCGTGCGGGTCGCCGAGCTGGAGGCCGAGCGGTCGCTCACCCTGCACCTGGCGCGCACCGACGCCCTGACCGGTCTGCTCAATCGCGGGGCCTTCACCTCGGCCCTGATCGAGCGGCTGGAGGACGCCCACGAAAGCGGTGACCGGGTCGCCCTGTTCGTCATCGACCTGGACCGCTTCAAGCATCTGAACGACACCCTCGGCCATCACGCCGGCGATCTGCTGCTCAGCGAGATTGGCACGCGGCTGCGCACCCAGGCCCAGGCCGGCGACCTGGTGGCCCGGCTCGGCGGCGACGAATTCGCCCTGATCAGCGCCCATCCCGACGTCGCCAAGCGCGCCGAGCAGATCACCACGGCGCTCGCCCAACCCTACTGGATCTACGGCCGCACCGTGGCCCCCGGCGCCTCGGTCGGCGTGGCGGTCTTCCCAGATGACGCTGTCGACGCCACCGACCTGCAACGCTTCGCCGACATGGCCCTCTATCGCGCCAAGGCCGGCGGCGGCCGGCGGGCCTCAGTCTTTGACGCCGACCTGCGCGAGGCCAGCGACCGGCGCAACAGCCTGGAGACCGACCTGCGCCGCGCCATTCCCGCCGGCGAGATCGTCCCCTGGTATCAGCCGGTGGTGAACGCCCAGGACAGCCGCATCGTCGGCGTCGAGGTGCTGTCGCGCTGGAACCACCCGGAACAGGGCCTCCTGCTGCCCGGGTCCTTCGTGCCGCTGGCCGAAGAGGTGGGCCTGATCGGCCAGATGGACGCCACGGTGTTCGCCGCCGCCTGCCAGCGCGCCGCGCCGTGGGTGGCCGAAGGGCTGATCGACACCATCTCCTGCAATGTCTCGCCGCGCGAACTGCTGGACCCATCCTTCTCCCGCAACCTGATCCGCCGCCTGCGCGAGACCGACCTGCCGGCCACGGCCCTGACCGTCGAGATCACCGAGACCTTCCTGGTGGACGACCTGGACCTGGCGCGCCGCCACATCGAGCGGCTGGCCGCCTGCGGAATCCGGGTGGCCCTGGACGACTTCGGCACCGGCTATTCCAACCTGCGCGCCCTGATGCAGCTGCCGATCCACACGGTGAAGCTGGACCAGTCGCTGATCGGCGATGTGGGCCGCGAGCCCCGGGTCTCCAAGCTGGTACGCGCCATGCTGCAGGCCGCCACCTCCCTGGATATCCGCATCGTCGCCGAGGGGGTGGAGGACGAGGCCCAGGCCCTGTTCCTGCGCGCCGCCGGCTGCGACCGGCTGCAGGGCTTCCTGTTCGCCCGGCCCATGCCCGCCGAGCAGGTGGAGCTGCGTCTGCGCGAGAGCGCCGCCGCCTCCGGCCCCCTAGCCCCGGCGGTCACCCCGATCCGGCTGCGCAGAGCGGTCTAAGCCCTGGCCGCCCGCGCGGGGCGTCCCCATATCCCGTCGGACCACAACGGCCCCAAGGGACCCATGCGCAACCACCTTCGAACCTTCATGCTGTTGGCGGCGATGACCGCCCTCTTCGTCGGCGCCGGCTATCTGATTGGCGGGCCAGGCGGCATGGCCATCGCGCTGCTGCTGGCCGTGGCCATGAACGCCGTCAGCTACTGGAACGCCGACAAGATCGTGCTGCGGATGTACGGCGCGCAGGAGGTGGACGAGACCCACCCCGACCGGCTGATCGCGACCTTCGCCGCGGACGTCCATGCGCTTGCCGACGGCGCCGGCATGCCGCGCCCCAAGGTCTATCTGATCGATTCCGACCAGCCGAACGCCTTCGCCACCGGCCGCGACCCTGAACACGCCGCCGTGGCCGCCAATCTCGGCTTGCTGCGGATGCTGGACCGCCGCGAGATCCGCGGCGTGATGGCCCACGAACTGGCCCATGTGCGCAACCGCGACACCCTGACCATGACGGTTACGGCCACCATCGCCGGCGCCATCTCGGCCCTGGCCAACTTCGCCTTCTTCTTCCAGGGCAATGACCGTGACCGGCCTGGAGGCATCCTCGGCGTGATCGCCATCGCCGTCCTGGCACCCATCGCCGCGGCCCTGGTGCAGATGGCCATCAGTCGCCACCGGGAATACGGCGCCGACGCCGGCGGGGCGGAGATCAGCGGCGATCCCGAGGCCCTCGCCTCAGCCCTGCAGAAAATCGACGCCTATGCCCGGGGCGGCATGGTCAACCACCAGGCCGAGCGCAATCCGGCCACCAGCCACATGTTCATCATTAACCCACTGTCGGGCGAAGGAGCGGACAACATGTTCTCCACCCACCCGGCGACCCAGAACCGGGTGGCCGAGCTGATGAAGCTGGCGGGCCGTTCGCCGACCGTGACCGGGGTCCCGCGCCGCTCGGGTACGGCCGTGCCCGTGACGCCGGCGCAACGGGGGCCCTGGAGCAGCTAGCCCTTCACCTCGGTGATCGGGCGGTCATGGCCGTCCACCAGTTCCTCGTGCCACTTGCCGTCCGAGGTCTCGAAGGAGATGGCCGCGTCGGTGCCGGGGACCTTCTGCTCGCGGGCGACGCGAATGGCGGCGGCGCGGGCGGCGTCATGGCTGGGGAAGGTCTCCGAATACACGCCGTCGGACCGATAGGCCCAGCCGCCGTCATGTTCGACGATCTCATAGACAACCTTGCTCATGACGCGCTCCGCTTGTTTTGATGTCGCCGCCTGAACGGCCAGGGCGGCAAGGTCGATCCATGGGAGCGCAAGCGCAAGCGATGGCTGACGAAACCCACGATCCGCAGACCCTCGCCTTCTACGACCGGGACGCCACGGCCTATGCCGGGCGGCGACTGCCCGAGGTCTCCCAGTGACTCACCGACTTCCTAGCGGCCTTGCCGGCCGGCGCCCATGTCCTCGACCTCGGCTGCGGCGGCGGTCAGGACAGCCAGGTGATGCTGGAACAGGGGTTCGAGGTCACGCCCCTCGCCGGGTCGGCGGGCCTGGCGCGGATCGCCCAGGCGGGACCCTGGGCGGCCCTGGAAATCCTCCAAGGCCTGGGCCACAGCTATGAGCAGGAAGAGCGGACCTGGCTGCAGGTCACCGCCCGCAAGGCTGATCATCAGCGAATGCAGCCCTAGGATGGTGCGCGCAGAGGCAATTCGTTCGCTGAGGTCGAAAATGACAGCAAGACGGCTCGGATGGTTGAGCATCGCCATCGCGACACTCTTGGTGGGATGCGGACGCGCGTCGCCGCCCCGATTTTACGGGCCGACGCCAACCGAGGTCGACGCGCTCCGGGTGGCGACTGACGCGCTCCGCTCGTTCCCGGACGCGACAGGCCCCTACAGTGTGACGCGAGACGGATCGACCTGGAGGGTTATGACCCGCTCCACGACCATCAGTGGCTACTCCGGCTACTCCGTCCTGATCGACGAGAAGACGGGCAAGGCCACGATTGGCGGCTACCAGACCGCCCTCATCAACGAGAAGCTCTGAACCCTACTCCGCGGGCACGTTTTCCGAGCGGCGGGCCAGGCTGCGGTCGAACTCGGCCCAGACACCGGCGTCGCCGTGCCATTGGCCCTTGGTGGC
>JAYVDG010000509.1:0-10201 GCA_043749525.1 Phenylobacterium sp. | reverse complement strand
ACCATCTCCAACGGCGGGGTCTACGGCTCGCTGATGTCGACGCCGATCCTCAACGCACCGCAGTCGGGCATCCTGGGCATGCACAAGATCCAGGACCGCCCCATGGCGATCGGCGGCCAGGGGGTGATCCGGCCGATGATGTACCTGGCGCTGAGCTACGATCACCGCGTGGTGGACGGCAAGGGCGCGGTGACCTTCCTGGTCCACGTCAAGGAAGCCCTCGAAGACCCGGAACGCCTGCTGCTGGATATCTAGGGGGCCTGCGCGTCCCCATATCCGTCCCAGCACCTCTCAATTCGGAAGACCAGGCTCATGGCCCAATACGACGTCGTCATCATCGGGGGCGGCCCCGCCGGCTACAACGGCGCGATCCGCGCGGGCCAGCTTGGCCTGTCGGTGGCCGTGGTGGAGAAGCGCGAGACCCTGGGCGGCACCTGCCTGAACGTAGGCTGCATGCCCTCAAAGGCCCTGCTTCACGCCTCGGAGCTGTTTGAGCTAGCAAGCAAGGACTTCGCCACCCTCGGCATCGAGGTGACGCCGGTCCTCAACCTGCCCCAGATGATGAAGCAGAAGGCCGAGAGCGTCACCGCGCTCACCAAGGGCGTCGAGTTCCTGTTCAAGAAGAACAAGGTCGACTGGATCAAGGGCATGGGCAAGATCGCCGGCCCCGGCAAGGTCGAGGTCACCGGCCCCGACGGCTCGGTCACCGTGCTGGAGACCAAGAACATCGTCATCGCCACCGGCTCGGAGCCCTCGAGTCTGCCCGGCGTCACCGTCGACAACAAGCGCATCGTCGATTCCACCGGCGCGCTCACCCTGCCCGAAGTGCCGGGGAGCCTGATCGTCATCGGCGCGGGCATCATCGGCCTGGAACTGGGCTCGGTCTGGCGCCGTCTGGGCGCCCAGGTCACCGTCGTCGAGTTCCTCGACCGCATCACGCCGGGCATGGACGCCGAGACCGCCAAGACCTTCCAGCGCACACTCACCAAGCAGGGGATGGCCTTCAAGCTGGGGTCGAAAGTCACCGCCGCCAAGTCTTCCAAGACCGGCGTCACCCTCACCGTCGAGCCCGTGGCCGGCGGCGAGATCGAGACCCTCACCGCCGACTACGTCCTGCTGGCCATCGGGCGGCGCCCCTATACGCAGGGCCTGGGCCTGGAGAGCGTGGGGATCGTCCCCGACAAGCGCGGCTTCATCGAGACCGACCACTTCAAGACTTCGGCGCCTGGCGTCTGGGCCATCGGCGACGCCATCCTGGGCCCCATGCTGGCCCACAAGGCAGAGGAAGACGCCGTGGCGGTGATCGAGACCATCGCCGGCAAGTACGCCCACGTGGACTACAACCTGGTCCCCAGCGTTGTTTACACCTACCCGGAGGTCGCCTGGGTCGGGAAGACCGAGGAGCAGCTGAAGGAGGCCGGCGTCGCCTACAAGGCCGGCAAGTTCCCCTTCACCGCCAACAGCCGCGCCAAGATCAACCATGAGACCGAGGGCTTTGCGAAAGTCCTGGCCGACGCCAAGACCGACGAGATCCTCGGCGTCCACATCATCGGCCCCCAGGCCGGCGAGATGATCGGCGAGTACTGCGTGGCCATGGCCTTCCGCGCCGCCAGCGAGGACGTGGCCCGTACCGTCCACCCCCACCCGACCCGCTCCGAGGCCGGCCGCCAGGCCGCCATGGGCGTCGAGGGCTGGACCATGCAGGCGTAGATCACGATGGATTGGGATCTCTTGATCCCAATCCATGAACGTGATCGACCTTCTTAAATTCGAGCGGGATACGGACGGAAAACCGGTGTCCACTTTTCCTCATCCCGCTCGAGTGCTCGTCCGCCGGGTCCGCCCGGAGGAACTGCCCATCGCCGCTGCCATCTACCAGAAGGTCCTGCGCGAGACCTTCACCTGGCTGCCGGCGGCCCGCCACAACGCCCAGGTCTTCCTGCGCGACGCCCGCGACGAGGACGTCTATGTGGCGGTCGAGGACCACCGCATCGTCGGCGTGGCGGCTCTCTACACCGTCGACGGCTTCATCCACTCCCTCTACGCGGCGCAGCGGGGACGCGGCGTCGGCAAGGCCCTGCTGGACCACCTGACCCGCGTGGCCCCCGGCCCCCTCTCCCTGAAGTGCCAGATGGCCAACACTCGCGCCCGCGCCTTCTACCGCCGCGAGGGCTTCCGCGAACTGGACGAGGGAAACGACGGCACGCACTGGGTGCGCATGGCGCGGAGTTAACTTAAGCGGCCCGGCGACAGGGTGTAGTCTCCCGCCAAAGGGAGTAACGCCAATGTCCGCCCTGCTGATCGCCGCCGTGCTTGCCGCCCAGCCCGCGCCCGTCACGGCCAACGCATGCCCCGACTATTTCCGCCCCACGCCCGCCAAGGGCGAGACCCTGAAACCGCGGAAGCTCGGCGACCTGCCCAGGGCCGCCCTGATCCTGCCGGTGATGCGCACCGTCCAGGGTTGCCCGGTCCCCACCGTCGTGCGCGACGTGGTCGAGGGCGACGGGCGTTTCGCCAAGCCCTGAGCCCTTGCGGCGGCCGCGAAAACCCGGTCCCCTGGGCGCAAATCTTAGGGACAGGAAACCGATGGAACTCGTGCTCATCCGCCATGGCCTGCCGGTGCGTAGCGACCAGAGCGCCGACCCGCCTCTGCACGACGAGGGCCATGACCAGTCGCGCAAGGTCGCCGAGTGGCTGGCGGGCGAGACCTTCGACGCGGTCTATTCCAGCCCCATGCTGCGCGCCATCGAGACCGCCGGCCCCTTGCTCGCCCATAGCGGCCACGCGCTGCGCCACAAGGACGGCATCGCCGAGTTCGATCGCGACAGTGGCGCCTATGTCCCCATGGAGGAGCTGAAGCGCGAGGACTACGCCGCCTGGAAGGCGATGGCCCAGAGCGACCACGGGGTCGACATCGGAGCGTTTCAGAACGCGGTGGTGGGCGCCCTCGAAGAGGTCATCGAGAGCCATCCCGGCCAGCGGGTGGCCGTCTTCTGCCACGGCGGGGTGATCAATGTCTGGACCGCCCACGTGCTGGGCATGGAACCGCGCCTGTTCTTCGAGCCCCGCTACACCAGCATCCACCGCTACATGTGCGCCCGCAGCGGTCAGCGGAACATCCTCAGCCTGAATGAGACCGCGCATTTGCGGTAAGGCTACACCCCGAAACCGTCATCCTCGGGCTTGTCCCGAGGATCCATGATCTCCGTCGTTCCGCAGAGGATGCGATCGTCGCCGCCGAGGGCCACCTGCGCCACGGTGTTTATGGATCCTCGGGACAAGCCCGAGGATGACGGTCGGGGTGGCGCCGGTGTCAGGCGTGCGGGTGCGCCGAGTTGTACGCGCTCAGCAAGGCCGCGGCGTCCACGTCGGTATAGCGCTGGGTGGTCGACAGCGAGGCGTGGCCCAGCAGTTCCTGGATGGAGCGCAGATCTGCGCCGGCCCCCAGCAGGTGGGTGGCGAAGGAGTGGCGCAGGGCGTGCGGCGTCGCGCTGGCGGGCAGGCCCAGCCGGCCCCGCAGCAGCTGCACCGTCGCCTGCACATGGCGCGGACTGAGCGCCCCGCCCCGCTTGGCGCGGAACAGCGGCTCGTCGGGGGACAGCACGAAAGGGACCGCCGCCAGATAGGCGTCCACCGCCTCGCGCACGGCCGGCAGCACCGGCACGATCCGCGTCTTCGATCCCTTGCCGACGATCCGCAGGGAATCCCCCAGCGGCGCATCCGAGCGCTTCAGCGACAGCCCCTCGGAGATCCGCAGGCCGCAGCCATAGAGCAGGGTCAGCACCGCCTCGTCTCGGGCGACCTCCCAGTCTTCGCGGTCGGGGTCCATGGCGGGCTCGGCGATCATCCCCCGCGCCTGGTCCTCGGTGACCGGGCGTGGCGCCGACGGCTTCACCCGGGGCCCACGCACCAGCACCAAGTTCGGATTGGGGGTGTCGTGCCGCCGGTCGAGATAGCGGTGGAAGGTGCGGATCGCCGACAGCGACTGCGACAGCGAACGCGGCGACAGCGGATGATCGCCCGACCGCAGGTGCGCCAGCCAGGCGCGGATTTCGCCGGCGGTCAGCTCACCGCAGGCCTTCAGCGTCAGGGTCTCCCCCCGATAGCTTTCTTGAAAGGTGATGTAGCGGCCCGCCGCGAAGCCATAGGCCTCCACCGTGCGGGGCGAGGCGCGGCGTTCCTGGGCCAGGTGGACCAGCCACTGCGCCAGGACCGCGCGGGCGGGGGTCACAGGACCGGCCATCGCTCCGCCGTGCGTTCGACGACCCGGGCCAGGAAGGCCACCAGCTCGGCGCCCATGTCCTCGGTGAAGCCGTGCTCATCCGAGGAGCCGAAGGCCAGCAGGCCGGTGCGGGCCGGCTCCCAGATCGCCATGCGGACCATGGCCATGGACTTGATCTCGCCCGCCCGCTCGCCGAACAGGCCCAGAGCCGTCGGCTGGAACCCCATCAAGGCCACGCGCTGGTGGCCGATGACCAGGTCGATCTGACCCTCGGCCATCACCCGCCAGCCGGCCGGCGTGCGGTCAGGCCCTTCCAGGGCCACTACCCCGGCGGCCAGGCCGAAACGCAACTGGGCCAGCTCGTCCACCCGGCGCGCCAGGTCGGCATGGTTGCGGGCGTCCAGCAGATCCACCACCGCGCCATGGGTCTGGGCCTGGGCCGCGAAATTGGCGCGGGCCGTGGCCTCCAGGTGCTTGCGGGCCTTGGACTCTTTCTTGTGCGCCTCGTGCACGCGGGCCAGGGCCGCGGGGCCGAAGTCCACCACATTGGCGGCGTCGGGACGCAGGCCCAGCTCCGCCATCAGGGCGGTGTCGTGCAGCAGGAAGTCGGGGTTACCCGCGAGGAAGCGGCGCACCTCATCGGGGCCTAGCGGATGATCCTTCAGCCCGGCCCCGAGATCCATCTATCCGCCCCTGAAGTTCTACAGAATGGACTGACCCGTTTTGGCCCAGTCGCTCATGAACTGTTCAAGACCCTTCTCGGTTAACGGGTGCTTGAAGAGGTCCAAGAAAACCCCAGGCGGTATCGTCGCACAGTCGGCGCCAGACAGGGCCGCGGCGGTCACATGGGCCGGATTGCGGATCGAGGCGGCCAGGATCTCGGTGTCGAACTCGTAGGTGTCGTAGATCGCCCGGATCTCGCGGATCAGGTCCATCCCGTCCATGCCGTAGTCGTCCAGCCGGCCGATGAAGGGCGAGATGTAGGTGGCGCCGGCCTTGGCGGCCAGCAGGGCCTGGGCGGCGGAGAAGCACAGGGTCACATTGGTGGCGATGCCCTGCACGGCGAACTCGGCCGTGGCGATCAGGCCCTCGCGGGTCAGGGGCAGCTTCACCACCACATTGGTGGCGATGGACGCCAGCTTGGCGCCCTCCTTCAGCATGCCCTCGACGTCGGTGGCGGCGACCTCGGCGCTCACGGGCCCCTCGACGAGATCACAAATCTCGGCGATGACCTCCAGCATGGGCCGGCCGGACTTGGCGATGAGCGTGGGATTGGTGGTGACGCCGTCCACCAAGCCCGTCGAGGCCAGGTCCTTCAGGACCGCGGTGTCCGTGGTGTCGAGAAAGAGCTGCATGAAGGGCCTCTGCGCGAAAATGATCGCGGCCTCCTTAGCCGTTGTGCTCCGGCGCGGCCAGCCTATGTGCGGGGCGTGATGACCGTGCGCCGCCCAACCCCCTTTCCCCAGTCGTCATCCTCGGGCTTGTCCCGAGGATCCATGATCTCCGCCGCGCCCGGTCCGCACGGCGCCGCCGTTCGCACTCTCGCGGCCGACACGGAGTCTATGGATCCTCGGGACAAGCCCGAGGATGACGGTCTGGATGTGGATGAGCGGGCTTTCAATTGACCCGCCGCATCGCCTCCATCCTCATGCCCATGCCCCTGCCCGAGGCCTTCGACTACGAGGAGCCGGAGGGCATGGACCTGGCGGTCGGCGACCAGGTGGCCGCCCCGCTGGGTCCCCGCCTGCTGCGCGGCGTGGTCACCGCCCTGCGCGACGGGACCGGCGGCAACCGGCCGCTGAAGGTGGTGGACAGCAAGCTGGACGATCCGCCCCTGCCCCAGCGGGCCATCGAGTTCATCCAGTGGGCCGCCCGCTATTCGGTGGACTCGCCGGGCTCGCCGCTGGCCATAACGCTGCGTGGCGCGCGGGCCCAGAAGGCCAAGCCCGAGAAGGTCGTGGAGGCCACCGGCGTCGCGCCCGCCCGCGCCACCCCGGCTCGCACCAAGGTGCTGGAGACCGCTGCGGCCCAGCGCCTCTCACCCCCCGACCTGGCCCGCGCCGCCGGCGTCTCGTCGGGCGTCATCAAGGGCCTGGTGGACGAAGGCGTGCTGGCGGTCCGCCTCATCGAGGCGCCCGTCGCCTTCGATCCGCCCGACCTCAGCCGCGAAGGCCACCCGCTGAACCCCAGCCAGGACGCCGCCGCCAGGGCCCTGGTCGCCATGCTGGGGGAGGGCGGGTTCAATGTCGCCCTGCTGGACGGGGTCACAGGCTCGGGCAAGACCGAGGTCTATCTGGAGGCCGTGGCCGCGGCCCTGGCCGCCGACCCGCACGCCCAGGTGCTGATCCTGCTGCCGGAGATCGCGCTCACCCAGGCGGTGATCGCCCGGGTCGCCGCCCGCTTCGGCGCAGCCCCCGCCGAATGGCACTCCGACATCACCCCGCCCGCGCGGCGCCGGGTCTGGGAAGCGGTGGCCACCAACCAGTGCCGCATCGTCATCGGCGCCCGCTCGGCCCTGTTCTTGCCCTTCGCCAAGCTGGCTCTCATCGTCGTCGATGAAGAGCACGACGCCTCCTACAAGCAGGAGGAGGGGTTCATCTACCAGGCCCGCGACATGGCAGTGGCGCGCGGCAAGATCGAGAACGCCGCCGTCATCCTGGCCTCGGCGACGCCCTCGCTGGAATCCCTGCGCAACGCCGAGACTGGCCGCTATCGCTGGCTGCGCCTGACCTCCCGCCACGGCGTCGCGGTCCTGCCCGACATCACCCTGGTGGACATGCGTGAGACCCCGCCGGACACCGGCCGCTGGCTCTCGCCGCCGCTCGTGAAGGCCATGGGCGAGACCTGGGCGCGGGGCGAGCAGACGCTGCTGTTCCTCAACCGCCGGGGCTACGCCCCCCTGGTGCTGTGCAAGGCCTGCGGCGAGCGGATGACCTCGCCGGACACCGACAGCTGGCTGGTGGAGCACCGCTATTCCGGCCGCCTGGTCTGCCACCTGACCGGCTTCTCCATGCCCAAGCCGCTGGCCTGTCCCCATTGCGGCGCCAAGGACAGCCTGACCTCCATCGGCCCTGGCGTGGAGCGAGTGGAGGAGGAGGCCAAGGCCCTCTTCCCCGACGCCCGCATCGCCATCTTCTCCTCCGACACCGTCTGGGACGCTCGCGAAGCCAAGCGCCTGATCCAGGCCATGGAGGAGGGGCAGATCGACATCCTGGTGGCGACCCAGGCCGCCGCCAAGGGCCACAACTTCCCGGGCCTGACCCTGGTCGGCGTGGTGGACGCTGACCTCGGACTGCGCGGCGGGGATCTGCGCGCCGCCGAGCGCACCTATCAGCTGCTGGCCCAGGCCACCGGGCGCGCCGGCCGCAAGGACCGCCCGGGCCGGGCCATGCTGCAGACCTACGCGCCAGAGCACCCGGTGATGCAGGCGCTCAAGGCCCAAGACCGCGACGCCTTCACCACCGCCGAGCTGGAGGAGCGCGAGATCGCCGGCCTGCCGCCTTATGGCCGGCTGGCGGCCCTGATCGTCTCAGGCCCGGACGCCGTCCAACTCGAGGCCTTCGTGGAAAAGATGGCCCAGGCGGCGCCCAACGCCGAGGGCGTCGCCGTCTACGGCCCCGCCGACGCGCCGCTCGGCCAGATCCGCGGCCGCCGCCGCAAACGGTTCCTCATCCGCGCCGACCGCACCGTCGACCTCTCGGCCTACCTCGCCGCCTGGCGCGCGAGATTCCGCCCCCCCGGCATGATCCGCGTGGCGATCGATGTCGACCCGTACAGCTTCCTGTAGGAAGTCCAAACCCGCTCACCCCGGCGAAGGCCGAGAGGTGGATTCTCGTTTGAACTGCGACAGTTTCTTGAAGATGACCTCACTTGCGGTGCGGAACTCTAGGCATTGTCGAGAGGCTAATTGGCGCTCAGGAAGATGTACCAGTCGTCTTCCACGGGGCGGGCACCATAGACGTACCTCCCTGTCTCTCGGCCTTGAGCTAGTTCGTCGTCAGTGCTGCGCACGATCCTTTCTGGCGGATCGTTCGAATATGCGATGCCCTTCGAAGTCCCGCTGATCGAGAGGCCAGACGAATAGACAACAAGATCAACCCCGTTGGGCGCCGCGCGAACCGAAGTGAGTCCGGCGCACGCGAAGACATCGCGGATGGCGCGCGCCCGCGCCTCGGGCACGGCGGCTGGCTCGAACTCGAGTACGTCAGCTTCCGAGGGCTCGACGCGTACTATTAGGGGGGGCTGCTGGATCGCCGCCAGGGCCGCTTGATACTGCGGCTTGCAACGATGGAAATCGGCAATCAATGCCTCGTCATTGGGCACAGCTTCGCGGCTGCAGCCGATGAGTGCAACAAGGCAGACAGGAATCAATATCCGTATTCCAGGGCTCCTGATTCGATGTGAGAAAAGACCCTAAGCCTCCCCTGCCTCAGCCGCGATATCCCCGCCGGGCTCGGCCGCCTTGGCGGCCGCCATGGGCCGTTCGCGCAGCTTGGCCACCGGGATGAACAGCATCAGCACGAAGCCGGCGATCAGCGAGCAGAGGGCGAAGATCATCCCGTGAACGATGGCGACGGAGAAGCTGGTGCGGATGGTCCGCTCCATCGCCACCTCCTTGGGATCGGCGGCGCGGGCCGCGGCGCGCTCGGGGTGCAGGTTGCGCTCCATGGCCATCTTCTGCAGGTCCGACAGCTCCAGGTGGCGGACCACGGCGCCGGGCTCGGTGGGCGCGTGCCGGGCCAGCTCCGAGGCCAGCCCGGAGGTCAGCAGGGCGCCGAACAGGGCGACCCCCATGGTGGAGCCGATCTGGCGCACGAACTGGCCGGAACTGGTGGCGACCCCGATCTGGTGGAAGGGCACGGCGTTCTGCACCGCCAGGCCAAACAGGCTCTGGCCGGGACCCAGGCCGATGCCGACGATCAGCAGCCGCCAGGCCAGGTCAAAGGTCGAGGTGTCGGGTCCGATGAAGCACATCAGGAAGACGCCGAGGATCAGCACGCAGCCGCCGCCGATCATGAAGGGCTTGTACTGACCGGTCCTGGTGACCAACTGGCCGTTCAGGGTGGAGGAGACGATCATGCCCCCCATCAAGGCCAGCATGGTCAGGCCGCTGGTGGTGGCCGGGATGCCCTGGCCCACCTGCATGTAGAGGGGCAGGAAGCTGGTGACCCCCATGAAGGCCATGGAATAGACGAAGGCCGCGCCGTTGGCGGTGGTGAAGGTGGGGTTCTTGAACAGCTCCAGCGGGATGATCGGGTCCCGCACCTTTTTTTCCACGAAGACGAAGGCGGTGAGGCAGGCGGCGGCGAAGATCAGCATGCCGAGGATCAGCGGTGAGGCCCAGGGATAGTCCCGGCCACCCCAGGTGATGGCCAGCAGCAGGGGGACGAAGCCGGCGATGATCAGGCCCGCGCCCGCCCAGTCGATGCGCCCCGTGCCGCGGATCGGCAGGGTCGGCATCTTGACGATGATCATGGCCACGGCGGCGAGCGCGAACGGGATGTTGCAGTAGAACACCCAGCGCCAGCCGGCGATGACGTGGCCGAACAGGGTGACCGTGCCGTGGTCGGTGAAGAAGCCGCCCACCACGGGTCCGAACACGCTGGCGAGGCCGAACACCGAGCCGAACAGCCCGGAGAACTTGGCGCGTTCGCGGGGGGCGAACAGATCGGCGATGATGGCGAAGGCGGTGGTGAACAGCGCCCCGCCCCCCAGGCCCTGGACGGCGCGGAACACGATCAACTGGGTCATGCCGCCGCCGAGGATCGGCAGGGTCCCGAACTCGCCGGCCAGGCCCGCCAGCCAGGACCCGGCCAGGAAGATGGCGATGCCGGCCAGCAGGATCGGCTTGCGGCCGTAAAGGTCCCCCAGCTTGCCCCAGATCGGCACCATCACCGTCGACGCCAGCAGGTAGGCGGTGGTGGCCCAGGCGTAGAGGTGCAGGCCCGACAGCTCGGCGATGATGCGCGGCATGGCCGT
>JAYVDG010000508.1:0-3827 GCA_043749525.1 Phenylobacterium sp. | reverse complement strand
CCGAGATAGCCATAGTCGGCCACCTTGCCGGCCAGCCGGTTCATGGCGCCTTCCTTGGGCGGATCGAGATGGACCTGGATCTTCTCGGGCCGCACGCCGAGCCAGGCATGGGAGCCCACCGAGAGGGCGTCATCCTCCAGCGCCTCCAGCCCCGCCGCGCAGTCGGGCGTCGATAGGGTCACCCGCGTGCCGTCGGCCGAGGTCACGTAGCCCTCGAACAGGTTCACGTCGCCGATGAAGTCGGCCACGTAGCGGGAGTTGGGGGTCTCATAGACCTCGGCGGGCCGGCCGATCTGCACGATCTGGCCCTCGCGCATCACCGCGATGCGGTCGGCGGTGACCATGGCCTCCTCCTGGTCGTGGGTGACGATCAGGAAGGTCATGCCCAGGCGCTGCTGCAGGGCGATCAGTTCGAACTGGGTCTCCTCGCGTAGCTTCTTGTCCAGCGCCGCCAGGGGCTCGTCCAGCAGCAGCATCTTGGGATTGGGGGCGATGGCGCGGGCCAAGGCCACCCGCTGCCGCTGGCCGCCGGAGAGCTGGTTGGGCTTGCGCCGGGCCAGGCCCTCCAGGCGGACCAGTTCCAGCATCTCCACCACCCGGTCGGCGATCTGATCCTTGGGCAGGCCCTGCTGCTTCAGGCCGAAGGCGATGTTCTGTTCGACGGAGAGATGGGGGAACAGGGCGTAGGACTGGAACATCATGTTCACCGGCCGCTGGTGCGGCGGCATCCCGTCCAGGTCCTGCCCGGCCAGGGTGATGCGGCCGGCGTCCGGGGTTTCGAACCCGGCCAGCAGCCGCATCAGGGTGGTCTTGCCGCAGCCGGAGGGCCCGAGCAGCGCGAAGAACTCGCTCTCATAGATCGAGAGCGAGACATCGTTCACCGCCGTCTCAATTCCAAACCGCTTGGTCACGCCTTCGAACCGCACCAGCGGCTTCTGGGCCGGGTCGGTCCAGGGCGCGAAGCTGGAGCGGACAGCGCCGATGTTGAGGCGCGGCCGCCGCGTCGTGGTCATTGTCCCGTCTGCACCCGCGTCCACTGCCGGTTCACGTCGCGCAGCAGGGCCTGATCCTTGGTGGAGGTGACGAACAGGGTGAGCAGTTGGTCGGGTGTCGGATAGACGTTGGGATTGTCGCGCACCGCCGGATCCACCAGGGCCGTGGCCGCCTTGTTGGCGTTGGCGTACTCGGTGAAGGTCGAGGCCCGGGCGATCACCTCCGGACGCAGCATGTAGTCGAGGAATTTATAGGCTGCGGCGGCGTTCGGCGCGTCCTTGGGGATGGCGAAGACATCGAACCAGACCTGGCTGCCTTCCTTCGGCACCACATAGTCCAGGTGCACCTTGTCGCCGGCTTCCTCGGCGCGGCTCTTGGCCTGCAGCATGTCGCCGGAATAGCCGATGGCGATGCAGATATCGCCGTTGGCCAGGGCCTCGATGGACTCCGAGGAGTGGAACTTGCGGACATAGGGGCGGGCCTTCAGGAACATGTCCGTGGCCGCCTGATAGTCGGCGAGGTCCGTCGAGTTGGGGTTCTTGCCCAGATAGTTGAGGGCCACGGCGTACATGTCCTCGGACGCGTCGAGCCAGTAGACCCCGCAGTCCTTCAGCTTGGCCAGGTTCTCGGGCTTGAAGACGATGTCCCAGCTGTCGATGGCGACGCCGGGCAGGCGCTTGGCGATGGCGTCCTTGTTGTAGCCGATGCCGATGGTGCCCCACATGTAGGGCACGGTGTACTTCGCCCCCGGATCGAAGGGCTCCATATAGGCCATGATGTCGGGCCAGAGGTTGGCCAGGCCGGTCAGCTTGGTTTTGTTCAGCGGCTGGATCGCGCCGGCGGCGATGTAGCGGGGGATGGTGTGGTTGGAGGGGACGACCAGATCGTAGCCGGTGTTGCCCTGCAGCACCTTGGTCTCAAGGACCTCATTGGAATCAAAGGTGTCGTAGACCACCTTGATACCGGTTTCCTTGGTGAAGTCGGTCAGGATGGCGGGGTCGATATAGTCCGACCAGTTGTAGATGTGCAGGACGCCGTTCTTGGCACCGCCGCCCTGGCCGCAGGCCGCCAGCACCAGAGCCGCAACACCGAGCGCGGCTGCGCTCAGCCTCCTCCTCCGTACCCTCATCCCAGACTCCCCTTTGCGTCGCGCAAGGTTATAGGGCTGCGGACCCCAGCGTTAAGCGCCAAATCGATGACTGTCCAAGCCGGAGCTCCCGCATGCCCATGACTACGGCGGCCATCGCCCCGATCCTGCTGCTGATCGCCTCCAACGTCTTCATGACCTTCGCCTGGTACGGGCACCTGAAGGTGGAGCACAGGCCGATCTGGCTGCTGATCCTGGTGAGCTGGGGTATCGCCTTCTTCGAATACTGCCTGGCGGTGCCGGCCAACCGGATCGGCCGGGCGGTCTATGACCCCATGGAGCTGAAGGCGATCCAGGAGGTGATCACCCTTGTGATCTTCGCGATCTTCTCCGTGACGTTCCTGGGAGAGAAGCTGACCCTGAATCATGGGATCGGCTTCCTCCTGATCGCGGCCGGCGCGTTCTTCGTCTTCAAGGGACCGCTCTAGATGCCCGCCCAGATTGATCCCTTCCACGCCATCGGCATCAGCACGCTGGCCCACAAGCTCAAGGCCGAGGGCGCGTCGATCATCCATATGGAGTTCGGCCAACCCTCGACGGGCGCGCCCCAGGCGGCGATCGCCGTGGCTCACGAGATGCTGGACGCCGACCGTGGCGGCTATTGGGAGAGCGCCCCGCTGCGGGCCCGGATCGCCAAGCACTACCTGGAGACCTATGGCGTCACCGTCGCACCCGAGCGGATCATCCTGACCTGCGGCGCCTCGCCGGCCCTGGTCCTGGCGCTCGCCTCAGTGTTCAACCCCGGCGATCGCATCGCCTTGGCGCGGCCGGGCTACGTCGCCTACCGCAATACGCTCAAGGCCCTGCACATGGAGCCGGTAGAGATCGCCTGCGGGGCGGAGAGTCGCTTCCAGCTGACCGCCGCCCATCTGGCCGCCCTCGATCCGCCGCCCCAGGGCGTCATCGTCGCCAGCCCGGCCAATCCCACCGGCACCATCATCGAGGCCGCCGAACTGGAGGCCATCGCCAAGGTTTGCCGCGAGCGCGGCATCCGCATCGTCTCTGACGAGATCTATCACGGGCTCAGCTACGTGGGGCCGGCGCGGTCGATGCTGGAGTTCGAGCCCGACACCCTGGTGGTGAACAGCTTCTCCAAATATTTCAGCATGGTGGGCTGGCGTCTTGGCTGGCTGCTGGCGCCGCAGCGCGACCTCGCCCGTGCGCGGGCCTATGTCGGCAACCTGTTCCTCACCGCCCCGTCGCTCAGCCAGCATGTGGGCTTGGCGGCGATGGACGAGCGTGAGGAGCTGGACGGCAATGTCGAGGTCTACCGCGCCAACCGCGACCTGCTGCTGGCGGCCCTGCCGAAGCTGGGCCTGACCCAGATCGCGCCGCCGGACGGCGCCTTCTACATCTATGCCGATATCGGCCACCTAACCCAGGACAGCCTGGGGTTCTGCAAGGACCTGCTGCGCGACACCGGCGTCGCCACCGCCCCAGGCCTCGACTTCGACCCCGTCGAGGGCGGCCACTTCATCCGGCTGAGCTTCGCGGTCTCCACCCCGCAGATCGAGGAGGCCATCGGCCGCCTGATCCCCTGGTTCGCGGCGCGGGCGGCGGCATAGAGCGCAATCGGCCTCGGGCGGCTGTCGTGCCCCACGCCAAGGGCCGCTTTCGACCGAGGCTGTCGTCTAATCGCGAAGAAATACGCAAGTCCTATTTGCGGTCTGGACTGTCCTTTGCCGGG
>JAYVDG010000507.1:0-3829 GCA_043749525.1 Phenylobacterium sp. | reverse complement strand
CGGTCATCGTCGACGCCGAGACCGGCGAGGCCTATTTGCGGCCCCGTCCCGACGTCATCACGGCGTTGCAGGCGCGGCTTGAGGTGCGCACCCAGCGGCGGGCGGAGTTCGCCAAGCTGCGGGACACCCCGGCCTTCACCCGCGACGGGGCCAAGATCACCCTCCTGATGAACGCGGGGCTGGACGTCGACCTGGACATCCTGGCCGAGACCGGGGCGGAGGGCATCGGCCTGTTCCGCACCGAGTTCCAGTTCATGGTGGCCGAGGAGATGCCGCGCTTCAACGCCCAGACCGCCCTCTATGGCCGGGTGATGGACGCGGCCGGCGACCTGGCGGTGACCTTCCGGACCCTCGATCTGGGGGGCGACAAGGTGTTGCCCTATCTGGAGGCCGAGCGGGAGGACAATCCGGCCCTGGGCTGGCGGGCGATCCGAATGGGGCTGGACCGGCCGGCGCTCCTGAGATTGCAGCTGCGGGCGCTGATCGCCGCCGCGAGAGGTCGGCCGCTGCGGATCATGTTCCCGCTGGTGGCCAATGTGGACGAGTTCCGGGCGGCCCGCGCCATGGTGGACCACGAGATCGCCTGGGCTCAGCGGCGGGGCCGCGCGGCGCCTTCGCGGCTGGAGGTGGGCGCCATGATCGAGGCGCCGTCGCTGATCTGGCACCTGGACGCCCTGCTGCCGATGACCGACTTCGTCAGCGTCGGGACCAACGACCTGATGCAGTACCTGTTCGCCGCCGACCGGGGGAACCCCCGCGTGGCCGACCGCTACGACTTCCTGTCGCCGCCCGCCCTGCGGGCCTTGCAGCAGATCCAGCAGGCCTGCGCCGAGACCGGCACGCCGGTGTCGGTCTGCGGGGAGATGGCGGGGCGGCCGCTGGAGGCCTTCGTCCTGGTGGCCTTGGGCTTCGAGCGGCTGTCGATGCCGCCGGCGGGCCTGGGGCCCGTCAAGCAGATGGTGCTGTCCTGCGACCGCGAGGCCGCGCGGCGCGGGGTCGCGGCCCTGATCAAGAGCTCGGCGGGCTCGATCCGCAACGAGATCGAGACCCTGGCGCGCAAGACGTCGGTCGCCATCTAGACGTCCGCGCCTACCTGGGTTTAGCCTCACCCCTCCAGTTGGAGGATTTCTTCGTGGCGACAGACAGCTGATCGGGCGGCGCCCTGCGCGCCTCGCTTTCCCCGTTCATCGCTCTGACTTGAGCCCGCGCCTGTGCGCGCCGGCCAGCCCACGGATATTCCATGACCCAATCCCACACCCCGGCGCCCGCGGGCGCGACTCCGTATGCCGAGCTCAACGGCGTACTCGACCAGCTCGTGGCGCGCGCCAAGGCGGTGCTCGGCGACAGTTTCGTGGGGGCCTATCTGCAGGGCTCCTTCGCGGTCGGCGACTTCGACGAACAGAGCGACGTCGACTTCCTGATCGTCACCGCCCGAGACATCTCGGTAGCCGAGCAGCCCGCCTTGCAGGCCATGCACGCTGAGCTGTTCAAGTTGCCGTCGGCCTGGGCGCAGCATCTCGAGGGCTCCTATGCGCCCGCCACCGTGATCCGCCGCTGGTCGACCGAGCCCCGCGCGCCGGGCTGGACCGACCCCGGCATGGCCGACATGCCGGCCCGGGCCTATCCGTTCCTCTACCTGAACAACGGCGCCGACCACCTGGTGCGCTCGGAGCACGACAACAGCCAGGTGGTGCGCTGGCGCCTGCGGGAGAAGGGCATCGCCCTGGCCGGTCCCCCGCCCGCCGAGCTGGTGGACGAGGTGAGCCCTGACGCCCTGCGCGCCGAGATCCGCACCCTGTTCCGGCGGGTGACGACCCTCTGGCTGGGCGGGACCATTCCCATCGACGCGAACTGGCTGCAGGCCTTCATCGTCACCCAGTACTGCCGGATGCTGCACAGCCTGGAGACCGGGACGGTGACCTCGAAGAAGGCGGCGTCGGCCTGGGCGAAGGGCCGGCTGGATTTGAAATGGGCGGGGCTGATCGATAGCGCGTTCAAGATCGGGCGATCGGAGCTGGCCCGCAAGCTGGCGCCCGCCGACCCGCAGGCGGTGACGGAGACCCTGGCCTTCGTCCGCTACGCCGTGAAGTGGGAGGCGATGGCGGGCGCGGCGTCCAAGGGCGCGCACGTCGCCTCGCGGCCGCGCTGGCAAGACGCAGGCGGCCGCACCCGAGGCGGCCAGTCGGCGCCCTCCCCGATCCGCCCCGGCGGCCGGGGCCGGAGGGGTTAGGCGGGGGGTGGGCCCGCCGGCGGGCCGGGAAACGCCAGCGGGGCCACGGCCTCGCCCGGCGTTCCCGCCACGACCTCGCGGTAGATCGCGCCGCCCACCCGGCTGTAGGTGATCGCCTCGGTCACCAGCAGGCATCCGATCATCGCGGCGACTCCCCAGAGCCAGGCGGGGTGAACCCGACCGCTGCGCCGGCTGTCCGACCACATCCCCACCAGGGGGAAGATCAGGCAGACGGCCAGTATCGCCTCCCAAGCCCAGGGCGCGAGCAGCGGCATCGGCAGCAGGCGCCCGAAACCGGGACCGAGGAGGACCGCCATGGCGCAGAAGTGCAGCCGCCGGTGCCAGTCGGACTGGCGGCGCATCAGGATCGCGGCTGTCGTGAGGCCGGCGAAGGTGAGAAGGGATACGGGATCGAAGACCAGGAACTGCAGCGGCTGGAAGAAGAACGGGACCCCGCCTCGCCGCACGATCGCGATTGTCACGGCGAACCCGAGGACGATCATGGGCACGACCCAGACCGCGGCGAGCCAGCCGAGACGGCGGTGCAGCGCCGTGCGGCCCGTCGCGGCGAAAACGTTCTGCAGCAGGTAGATCACCACCCAGCCCATGAACACGATGGCATGGGCGTGGACGAGCGGCGGTGAGGAAAAGCTCGACCGACCCATCGCCAATTGCACCGAGAAGCCGGCGACGATCACCACGGCCATGGCGGCGGCGCCGCGCAGGAAGAAGCCCTCGTCCCGGCCGGTCGGCGCGGGCAGTCCATCAGTAACGGCAGCCATCTCATCACCCCCGGGACTGTGACGCCGACCGATCAGCCCGGCCGGCTGCCCATAATGTCGCAGCTGGTGGCTTGCGCCAAGTCTTGAGGGTCGTCTCGACCCGGGCCTCAGCCGACGGCGACGATCTCCACCTCGGCGCCCGCCAGCATGGCGGTATCGCCGACGTGCTTGCCCATCAGGGCGCGGGCGAGCGGCGAGACGTGGGAAACGCTGCCCTGGGCGGGATCGGCCTCGTCCTCGCCGACGATGCGGAAGGTCTGACGGCGGCCGTCCTCGCGGTCGATGGTGACGTCGCCGCCGAAGCGCACAGTGTCGGTGTCATCGCTGGGTTCGATGAGCTGGGCGTTGGCGCGGCGGGCGGAATAGTAGCGCAAGTCGCGGGTGGCGCGCGCCATGGCGGTGCGGTCGGCCTCGATGCCGCCCACGTGCTGAGCCGCGGCATAGGCGGCGCGCGCGTCGGCCAGGGCCGCCTCGATGGCGGCCATGCCGCCGGGCGTCACCAGGTTCGGGTGCGGCGAGATTGGGCGGTCGGGGAGGTCGGCGGCCGTGGCCTCCGCGTCCCCTTCCTTGGTGAACGCAACGCTCATGGAAAGTCCTTCCGGGTCCTCAAGCGTCTAACGCGCCAGGACCAGCTTCAGCTCTCGACCTTGAAGGTCAGGCCCGCCTTGTCCGACAGCCGCTGCACCAGCCGGTCACCCAGCGCCGCGCCGGGCACCCAGATGCCGCCCGCCACGTCCGGCGCATTGACCAGCGCGATGGCCGTCTCGGCGATGATCTTGGAGGTGGAGCCGTAGCCCGGGTCCTTGTCGCCATAGAC
>JAYVDG010000506.1:0-10214 GCA_043749525.1 Phenylobacterium sp. | reverse complement strand
GCGCGCCGATTTCGTCGCGCACGGCGGCCAGCTTGTCGGCGGAGCGTCCGGCCATGGCCCACTTCACGTCGCCCCCGACGCCGTAGGTCTGGGCGAGGTACTCGGCGACCAGGCGGCCGGTGAAACCGGTGGCGCCATACACGATGATGTCGAATTCGGCCTTGGGGTTCATGGACGCGCCCTCCCTTTTGAGTTGGCGCGGACCCTGCCGCGATTGAGGCCCGCGCGCAATTCCTCAGCCGAGCGCCGACCGGCGCTCCATCTTTTGCTTGCGCGCTTTCGGACGGCGAACCGGCATCCACTTCGCCTGAAAGCGCTGAGTGTGGCGCCCAGACCCATTGCAGAGTCCGCCGCCGGACGGCAGAGAACGGACATAGCCTTTTTTCATTTCATCGAACCTGAGATCCATTTCCAATGTCTGAGATCATTGTTCCGAGACAATTCCGCGGCCCGCCCGTCACCGCCAACGGCGGCTATATCTGCGGTGTGCTCTCCAACGCGGTCGGCGGCCGCGGCAGCGCCATGCTGCGCAGCGGGGTTCCCCTTGACGTCGCCGTCACCCTGACGCCCGGCGAGGATGGCGGGGTCGTGCTGACCAACGCCGAGGGCCTGCCGCTCGGTTCGGCCAAGCCCGCCGCCGACGACGCCATCCCCATGCCCCCAGCCCCGCCGACCATCGCCGAGGCCCGCCGCTTCCAGGGCGCCTCGCGGTTCGCGCAGAAGTCCCTGCACCGCGGCTGCTTCTCCTGCTGCGTCGAACGTGAGGACGGCGAGGGCCTAGGCGTACACGTCGGCCAGATCGATGGGGCCCCCGAGGGGGTTTGCGCCGGAACCTGGACACCTCACGCCAACTTCGCCAACCCCGACGGCACCATGCCCGACGAGATCACCTGGGCGGCGCTGGACTGCTCGGGCTCCATGGCCTGGTGGATCAAGACCGATACCCATGTGGGTCTGCTGGGCACCATGGCCGGCGAGGTCCTGGTCAAGCCGAAGGCCGGCGAGACCTATGTGGTGGTCGCCTGGGCCGACAAGGTCGACGGCCGCAAGTTCTTCGCCGGCGTCGCCCTGTTCGACTCCTCGGGCCAGGTGATGGCCCGCAGCGGCCAGATCTGGATCGGCCGCAATCCCAACGCCCCGCCCTACCAGATGCCGGCGGCGACGGCGAACGCGTAAGCAACCACGTCATCCCGGACGCTGACAGGCGAACCGGGACCCAGGGGTCCAGCGCTCCGCCCCTGGGTCCCGGCTCTCCGCTACGCTCCGGCCAGGATGACGATTGTTATTGCGCCAGTTTCACGGCCCGCGTCGCCATGCAGGTGGGGAAGTACGAGGAGCGCCCGGAAACGGGCGCGCCGCCGTCGTGGTCTTCGAACATATGGGTCAGGACGAAGCCGGCCTGGAGCTGGCCGCCGATCTGCGCCTCCAGGGTGTGGCTGAACTCCACGGTGTGGTCGCGGGCCACCCGCCGCTCAAGTTCGTCGGCAGGCAGATGGGTGATGTCGGCATAGGGCAAGGCGTGCTTGACGATCAGCTCACCGCGATCCTCGGCGGCGGCGTCGAACACATAGACCATCGGGTTCATGAAGCCCGCCAGCAGCGCCCCGCCCGGCCGCAGCACCCGGTACGCCTCGCGCCAGACGGGCAGGATCTCTGGCGAGAAGCAGTTGGAGACCGGGTGGAAGATCAGATCGAAGCTGCCGTCGGCGAAGGCCGACAGGTCGTGCATGAAGCCCTGGCGAGTGGTGATGGACAGCCCGTCGCGCGCCGCCACCGCCGCGTCCTGGGCCAGCTGGCGTTCCGAGGCGTCGAACACGGTCACCCGCCCACCGGCCGCCGCCAGGATCGGGCCCTGCTGGCCGCCGCCCGAGGCGAGGCCCAGGATCTCCTTGCCTTGGAGTTCGCCGAACCAATCGCGCGGCACGGGAATGTTGGGGGTCAGGACCACCGACCAGTCGCCCTGACGGGCGCGGGCGACCACCTCAGGTGAAACCGGCCGGGTCCAGACGTCCTGTTCTTCGACGCGGCGGTCCCAGCCCTGTTGGTTGTTTCGGGTAACCTCATCGGCACGCATCTGATCTTCCCCCAGGCTGGCGCGCGTTATAGACGATCCTTGCTGGCACCCAGGCCTGGAACGGCACGTTCGTCGCGAGAAGCGCCGGGGTGAGGGAACGGGGTCACGCCGCCCGTCGGCCAATGTCCCAATTTGGCCCAGGCGGCGCCAGATGATGCAAAATAATGGCCAAGCTTTCGTGTCTCGCCTGAGGCGCGAGTTAACCATCAGTGACCAAATAACGCATTGAATTCCGTAGTCTAGCGTGATACCTCGTCAGTTGTATTAACAACTTCGCACTAACGCGGAGTGGGGCAAGGCCGCGAAGTTAAGCCGCGGTCAAACAGTGGGGTGTCAGGTAGCCATGCCTCTCGATACTGGCGGGGTTACAAATCTGAATTTGCGAGCGGACGGGGAGCGCGATCCCGGTCTGCCGGACTCCTATATGCCCACCATGGACACCGGACCTGACATTGGCGCGGCCCTCAAGTCGGCGCGCGAGTTCCGCGGCCTGACGCTGCAGGACGTCGCTGACACCACGCGCATCCGCCGCGCCTATCTGGCCGCGATCGAAGAGATGCGCCTGGACGAGCTGCCTTCGCGTCCCTTCACCATCGGCTATGTGCGGGCCTACGCCAATGCGCTGGGCATGGACGGCGAGGCCGCGGTCGAGCGTTTCAAGCTGGACGAGCCGGCACAGGACGAGCCTCTGCGCGCGCCGGTCGGCGTGCGGCGCGACGGCGACCCGCGGGTCATGGCCATCGTCATCGTCGGCCTGCTGATCGTCGGCGCCATCATCATGTGGAACATCGCCCAGCGCGCCATGAGCGAGCAGGCCCCGCCGGCCGCCAGCGCGCCGGAAGCTTCCGCCATCGGCATCCAGTCGCCCGTCGCCCCCGGCGGCCCGGTGGCGCTGGGCGCGCCCCTGCCCGCGCCGGTGGAATCCACTACGCCGACCCCCTACGAGACCCCGGGCCTGGAAGCGGCCACCGCCGGCGACGGCTCCAGCAAGGCCGCCGACGACGCGGCCAAGCTGGCCAAGGACCACCCCGAGACGGTCATCGCCGCGCCCACCGCGCCCCTGCCCTCCACCTTCGTCGCCAACGGCCCGGTCTATGGCGCGCCGGCGGCGGGCTCCATCGTCACGCTGCAGGCGCGCAAGCCCACCTCGCTGATCGTGCGCGGCGCCGACTCGTCGGTCTATTTCGCCCGCCAGCTCGCGGCCGGGGAAGCCTATCGGGCCCCCATGCTCAAGGGCCTGACGGTGGACGTCGCCGAGCCGTCCTCGGTCCAGGTCTTCGTGGGCGGCCAGAGCAAGGGCCTGCTGCCGGCGTCCCAGACCCTGGTCTCCAAGCTCACCGCGCCGGCCCAATAGGCGTGATCCTGGTCACCGGATCGCTGGTGGCCAAGCCAGAGACCCTGACCGAGCTTCGCCAGATCTGCATCGCGCATTCCACGCGCTCGCGCACCGAGCCCGGCTGCCTGTCCCACGACGTCCATAGCGACTGCGAAAACCCGCTGCGGCTGGTGTTCCTGGAGCGCTGGTCCGACCTGGACGCCCTGCGGGTTCACTTCGGCCGGGCCGACGCGCGGGGCTTCGTGAAGGCCGCCCGTGCGCTCGCGGCCGGCGGCGCGCCGATGGAAATCCTGGACACCACGCCCGTCTCCGTCTGAACCGCGACGCGGGGCTTGGGATTTCGCGGCGGCAGGCCTATTTTCCCTGATCATGACCGCTCACGATCACACTCATCTCCGTCCTTGGCGCACCATCACGCGCCGGCCTTCACGCAAGATCCGGGTGGGCAATGTGGAGGTGGGCGGCGACGCCCCCATCACCGTGCAGTCGATGACCAACACCCTGACGGCCGACGCCAACGCCACCATCGGCCAGATCCGTCAGCTGGAGGAGGCCGGAGCCGACATCGTGCGCGTCTCCTGCCCCGACGTGGAGTCCACCGCGGCGCTGTCGACGATCGTGAAGGCCTCCAAGGTCCCGATCGTGGCCGACATCCATTTCCACTACAAACGCGGCATCGAGGCGGCCCAGGCCGGCGCGGCCTGCCTGCGGATCAATCCGGGCAATATCGGCCGGCCCGACCGGGTGCGTGACGTGATCCAGGCGGCTCGAGACCACGGCTGTTCCATGCGCATCGGCGTCAACGCCGGGAGCCTGGAACCTCACCTGCTGGAGAAGTACGGCGAGCCCTGCCCCGAGGCGATGGTGGAGAGCGCGCTGGACCACGCCCGCATCCTGCAGGACCACGACTTCCACGAGTTTAAGATCAGCGTGAAGGCCTCGGACATCTTCATGACCGTCGCCGCCTACCAACTTCTCTCCGAACAGATCGACTGCCCGCTGCACGTGGGCGTCACCGAGGCCGGCGGCCTGCGCTCGGGCACCATCAAGTCCTCCATCGGCATGGGCAACCTGCTGTGGGCGGGGATCGGCGACACCATCCGGGTCAGCCTGGCCGCCGATCCGGTGGAGGAGATCAAGGTCGGCTTCGACATGCTGAAGTCGTTGGGCCTGCGTCACCGCGGGATCAACATCATCGCCTGTCCGTCCTGCGCGCGGCAGGGCTTCAACGTCATCAAGACCGTGGAGGCGCTGGAGGCCCGCCTGGCCCACATCGCCACCCCCATGAGCCTGTCGATCATCGGCTGCGTGGTGAACGGCCCCGGCGAGGCCCTGATGACCGATGTCGGCTTCACCGGCGGCGGCAAGGGGGCGGGCATGGTCTATCTGGCCGGCAAGCCCGACCACAAGATGGACAACGACCGGATGGTCGACCACATCGTCGAACTGGTGGAGGCCAAGGCCGCCGAGCTGGACGCCGCCAAGACCCTGGAAGCCGCCGAGTAAGCTAGCTGGGCGCGGGCCTGGAGCACGTGCGGGGTGCGCGTTTGGCCTGGACGGCCGCAGCGAGCGGACCCGTTCGTCGATAAATCCAAAGTTGACGCCTGCGTCACCACTTGCGCGCTGGCGATAGCCTTGGTTAGGTGCCGGCCACCATAAGGGAGGGACACCATGTCCGCTGACGGCAACTGGAAGATCACCATCAACTCGCCCATGGGCGCGCAGACGGTCACGGCCTCTATCACAACCAGCGGCGGGACCTTCACCGGAACCACCCAGACCCCGGCCGGTGAGCAGGCCATCGAAGGCAAGGTCGACGGCGACAAGCTGACCTGGTCGACCTCGATCACCTCGCCCATGCCCATGACGCTGGAATTCGAAGCCACCGTCTCGGGCGACGCCATGTCGGGCAATGTGAAGCTCGGCGCCTTCGGCAATGCGCCGCTGACCGGCGTCCGCGCCTAAGACGATCTGCTCTCACGAGCATCGGAAGTTTTGAGGGCGGGTCGACCGATGGGTCGGCCCGCCCTTTTCCGTCCGGGTTCGACCGAATGTAAACCATTGTCAAAAGACCCCAATTTGGGGGACCAGGGCATCGCGCTCTCGCGAAGCTTCACCATAATGGGGTTCGACAGCGGCGCTCCGCCGCTACGGAAACCGGGGTTTGATTGTGGACACTGAACTGAAGGAACGCGTCGCCGTGCGTATGGCGATCGGGTCGATCCTCCGGGCCGTCGAGATGGTCAACCGCGAGTATGGCGGCGATATCACCGCGGCCCTGGTCTTCGCCTCGGTGGTGGAGGCCAATGTCGGCCACCTGGCCACCAACCCAGAGTCGACAGCCCTGCTGGCTACCCTGGTGCGCCTGCCCCCCGACGAGATGCGCCGGCCCATCACCGGGGTCGCGCTCGCCGCCACCCTGGGCATTCCCAACGAGACGGTGCGGCGGAAGATCAAGGGCCTGATCGAGCAGGGCCTGCTGGTGCGGGTCGACGGCGGCCTGATCGTCCCCACCGAGATCATGGCCAGCGACAAGATGACCCGCCTGACCCGAGCGAGCTTCCTCAACCTGCGCCGCCTGTTTATCCAGCTGCGCCGGATCGGTGTCGATATGAGCGATGACGGCGCGGAGCTGACGGAGGCCGTTGCCTAGAGGCTCGCCGACGCTTCCACGTCGCGCGCCGCGCCGCCGGCGCGCAGGAAGGCCTCGGCCTCGGCGGTGAGCGCCCAGCGGTGGGAGCCCGGACCGAAGGGCTTGCGGAACAGGGGCCGCACGCCGCGGCTGTCGCGGTCGGATCCGGAATGGGCGTCGAAGGCGGCCACGGCGCGGGCCCGCAGGCTCAGCTGCACCTCGCCCTCGGACGAGCGGTTCATGGCCAGCACTTCGAGCACCCGATCGCGATGCGCCGCGCCGCCCAGATGCAGCAGGGCCTCGGCGATTTCGCCGACCATGGGATCCACCCCCTTTCGGGGACGGGTCCGGCGCGGCCTTCGTTTTTCGGGCTCTAGGATCGACGGCATGGGGTGAGCATAAGCACGGCTTGAACTTCGGGGAACCCGGCAACTCTCAGTAGGCGAACCTTTAGCGCCCAGATTGGGTGAGAGGCGAACATCTCCCTCAATGACCGTCCTTGGCCTCGGGAACCACACGCAGGGGGGCGTCTCCGGTACGGCTCCAGCGGTCCTGTTCGAATCCCTGATCGGCCACCTGCCAGATCAGGTTCATGTAGTCGCGGGCCTGGGCCGGATCGCCCATGGGATAGAGGGCGTTGACCTCCGAGCCCGGCTCCAGCTGGGAAATCCGCTTGGCGAGGTCGGCCACGCCCTTCAGCAGCACGTGCCGGGCCACCAGCGAATCGATCTTGGCCTTCATGCCGGTCTTTGGCGGGCCGCCGAATCGCGACGCCCAGCCGGAACTGGCCGGCGCGACCCCGGCGCGGCGCTCCAGTTCGGTGAGCAGGACGGCCAGCAGCATCCGGCAGTCGGCGATCAGCCCGACGGGCGAGCGGCCGGCGGCGACGCCGGACCAGACGTCCTTGAACCCCTTGGCGAAGGCCTCGGGCACCTGGTCGCTGAAAGCTGGCGGGGCGGGCTTCTTGGGGGCTTCCGGCTTGGCCGGGGCCGGGTGGACCGGACAGGTGCAGATCATCACCGGTTGCGCGAAGCCGCAGCGGCAGATGGCGTGGGGCTGAGGATGCGCCTCCGCCTTGGGCGGCGTGGGATGATCACTCATCGCCGCCCTCCCCACGCACAACGGCGCAAGACCAACCTGAACAACATGCCCCCATGATGATGGTTAACGAGCATCAAAGCGGGAGCTTGGCAAGCCGACCACCCGTCTCGGGCGAGTGACCGGCGATCAGATGTTTGGCAAGGGGGCGGCGGGGAGGTAGAGGAAGCCTCCGTTTTCTCCCGGTGAACCGATCCGTGCGCCTTCCCCAAGCCAGACTCGACCAGGTTCTCGACCGCTTCCGCGAGATCGAGGCCCGTATGGGCGCGGCCACCGACGGGCAGGAGATTGTGCGCCTGTCCAAGGAGCACGCCGAGCTGAAGCCTGTGGCCGACGCGGTCATGAACCTTGCCCGAGTGCGCGCCGAGGCGCCTGAACTGGAAGAGATGGCCGCGGCCGGCGATCCCGAGATGGCGGCCATGGCCCGCGACGAGCTGGAGATTCTCAGCGACAAGCTGCCGGGCCTGGAGCGCGAGGTGGCCCTGCTGCTGGCCCCCAAGGACAAGGACGAGAACGCCTCGGCCATCCTTGAAGTCCGCGCCGGCACCGGCGGCGACGAGGCGGCCCTGTTCGCCGGCGACCTGTTCCGCATGTACCAGCGCTACGCCGCCACCCGGGGCTGGAAGGTGGAGATCGACAGCGTCTCTGAGGGCGAGGTCGGGGGCTACAAGGAAATCATCGCCTCGGTCACCGGCGACGGCGTGTTCGGCCGAATGAAGTTCGAGAGCGGCGTCCACCGCGTGCAGCGGGTGCCCGACACCGAGGCCGGCGGCCGCATCCACACCTCGGCCGCCACCGTCGCTGTCCTGCCCGAGGTGGAGGACGTGGAGATCGACATCAACCCGTCGGACCTGCGGATCGACACCTACCGTTCCTCCGGGGCCGGCGGCCAGCACGTCAACAAGACCGACTCCGCCGTGCGCATCACCCACCTGCCCAGCGGCATCGTGGTGACCTCCTCGGAGAAGTCCCAGCACCAGAACCGCGCCCGGGCCATGAAGGTGCTGCAGGCGCGGCTCTACGACCAGCAGCGCGACGCCCTGGACACCGCCCGCGCCGACGCCCGCAAGAGCCAGGTGGGCTCCGGCGACCGCTCGGAACGCATCCGCACCTACAACTTCCCGCAAGGCCGCGTCACCGACCACCGCATCAACCTGACGCTCTACAACCTGGCCAAGGTGATGGAGGGCGAAAGCCTGGACGACGTGATCAATCCGCTGATCGCCGAGGATCAGGCCGCCCGGCTCTCGGCCCTGGAAGACGAGTTCGGCTGAGCCTTGCGCAGGCGGGCGGCGGTCAGGACCTTCTCGGCCTGATCGACCCCGTCGACCCAGACCTTAGAGGTCAGCTTCTTCAGATCGAAGTGGAAGGCCAGGCCCACGGTGTCGGCCATGGCCGCGCCGCGCACGCCCATGGGCTGGGCCGGCCCTGTGGTGGAATCCAGCGCCGTCTGGTGCTCGATCTCGGCGTTCAGCTCGGCGCCTATCAGCACCACCATCACAGAGAACCAGATCCACATCATGAATCCGATCACCGCCCCCAGGGAGCCGTAGGTGACGTCGAAGTGGGCGACGTTGTTGACGTACCAGGAGAAGCCCAGGGACCCGCCCAGCCACAGCACGGCGGCGCAGGCCCCGCCCGGGCTCACCCACCGCCAACGGGCGTGGGCGCGGCAGGGGCCGTAGCGGTAGACCATGGAGAAGGCGGTGGCCGCGAGCCCCAGGATCACCAGCCAACGCAGGGGAACCCAGACCAGGGCGAACTCCGCCAGGCCCGCATCCTTCAGATAGAGCGGCACCGCCACCAGGATGGCGCTGACCAGGGTCAGGAAGACCAGCAGGCCCAGGGTGAAGGCGTAGGTCAGGGCGGTGCGGACGACGTAGTTGCGCTTCTCGGACTCGTCGTAGGCGATGTTCAGCCCATCGAAGAGCGCCTTCATCCCGGCGTTGGCGCTCCAGACGGAGAGCAGCAAGCTGATGATGAAGGCCACGCTCAAAGACGCGTGGGGCCGGGTCGCCAAGCGCAGCATCTGCTCACCGACGATGCTGATCACCGAGGCCGGGATGACGGCGGCGAACTGGTTGAGCTGGCTCTGGACAGCCGAGACATCATTGAACAGGCCGTAGAGCGAGACGAAGACGCCGATGGCCGGGAACAGGGCCAGCAGGGTGTAGAAGGTCACCCCGCCCGCCACCGCGCTAAGGCGGTCGCAGGTGATCTCGCGATAGGTGCGCCACAGCACGTCCTTCCAGCCGCGCATGGGGATGCGGTGCGGGGCGTCAGCCAGGCGCCCGCGGCCGGGCTCGGCGATCTCGAAGGATTCCGGCTCGGCATGGGCCTGGACGCTCAGGCCCGGCTTGGGCTTGGCGTTCTTGCGCGGCCAGAAGGCGGCCACAGCGGCAAGCGCCACCCAGGGCGCAGCCTGGAACGCCAGGGGCGCCAGCCGTTCCTTCGTCCATTTTTTCGAGAACAGCTTGCGCACGCTCCCCAACCCTCCAGGCGCAAAGCCACAGCTTGAACACCTATTTGCGACGCCCGTTCCGCGCGGGCGTCGCTGTGTGGCCTACAGGCTGATCCCAAGCGGCGCCATGATTGTGGCGCGACGCCGGTTGCACGCGGCGGGAGCTTGCGGCAACAGGGCGGGATGACCGGTCACGTCGCCGCCCTCTATCGCCACCCGATCAAGGGTTTCACGCCTGAGCGCCTGAACCGGGCGATGCTGAGCGTCGGCCAGCCCTTCCCCTGCGACCGGATGTGGGCGGTGGAGAACGGCCCCTCGGGTTTCGATCCCGCCGCGCCGGCCTTCATCCCCAAGCAGAAGTTCGCCGTACTGATGGCCATCGCCCACGTGGCCAAGGCCCGCACCGCTTATGACGAGGCCAGCGGCGTGATGCGCGCCACCGCCGAGGGGCAGCCCGCCTTCGCGGGCTCGATGTCCGACGAGGCCGGGCGCGCGGCCTTCGCCGCCTGGCTGTCGGTCCTGCTGGGGGACGAGGTGCGCGGCGAGCTGAAGGTGATCGAAGCGCCCGGCCACCGGTTCATGGATCACCCCCTGGGCCACGTCTCGATCATCA
>JAYVDG010000505.1:0-3839 GCA_043749525.1 Phenylobacterium sp. | reverse complement strand
CACCAGCCCGCCGCACTCACGGCAGCGGGGGATTTCCCCCGCGCCCAGGAAGCTCTGCTTCAATACCGCCAGTTCGTGGCGCAAGGCGCATTCGAGGCAGGTGGCATAGCTGGCGTTGCCGTGCAACTCGATCACCCGGCTGGCCGGGATGCCGCTATCCTGGTGCAGGTTATCGACGTTCTGGGTGATGATGCTCGAGAGCTTGCCGGCCTCCAGCAGGCGGGTGAGCGCGTAGTGGCCCTCGTTGGGTGAGGCGCCCACCCAGCCGGCGCGGCCGGAGAAGGCGCGGCCCCAGGCCTCGCGGCGCTTGGCCGGATCGGCCACGAAGTCCTGGAACAGGATGGGGCTCATCTTGCTCCACACCCCGCCGGGTGAGCGGAAGTCCGGAATGCCCGACTCCGTGGAGATGCCCGCCCCGGTGAAGGCGACGATGCGACGGGCCTTGCCGATCATCCTGGCCAGATCTGGTCGTGTCACGGCGCCTCCGAGCTTGGGAGCGCAGTTAAGCAGCCCGCCCTCGCCCCGCAACCCTTTGGATCGACTCCGAAAAACGAGCGTCGCTGTTAATGGAATCGAGGGGGTTGATGGCGATAATGCGCGAAATCGACCCCGAACAGAACGATTGGGACGTGTTCAGAGCATGAGCCACTCCATCCCCCAGCCGGGCGCCGAACTGATCTCGGTCCGCATCGGCGACCAGTCCTACGCCATCGACATCATGGCGGTGCGTGAGATCCGTGGCTGGACCGCGGCCACGCCCCTGCCCCACGCCCCGCCCCACGTGCTGGGGATGATGAACCTGCGCGGCGCCATCCTGCCGGTGATCGACCTGGGTTCGCGCCTGGGCCTCGGTCCGGCGGAACCCAACTCGTCCTCCGTGGTGGTGGTGGCGCAGATCGGCGACGCCCAGGTGGGCCTGGTGGTGGATGCGGTCTCCGACATCCTGACGGTGACCCAGGGCCTGATCCAGTCGCCCCCCGACGTCGGCGGCGAGATCCTCAACTACGTCAACGGCGTGATGACCACCGACACCGGCATCGTCAGCCTTCTGTCCCTGGACAACGTCCTGCCCGCCGAGCCGATCGTCCTTGCCGCCTAGCGCCCCAGCGGGGTTTGTGCCCGCTTTTTACGCGTCATCTCAAAATTTCTGCCTGCACAACAGGCAAAGACTCCTGTAGCCAAGCCCCCTGACCAGTTGGGGGGACGGGGCATGAGGGTTCGGACGCTGGCGCGCGTGGGCGCGTTGATCGCAGGCTTGGCCCTGGCCGCCCCGGCCTTCGCGCAAGGCGCGCCGGCGCCGGCCATCGACCACGGCGACACCGCCTGGATGCTCAGCGCCACGGCCCTGGTGCTGTTCATGACCCTGCCGGGCCTGGCCCTGTTCTATGCCGGGCTGGTGCGGTCCAAGAACGTGCTGTCGGTGATGACCCACTGCGTGGCCATCGCCTGTCTGGCCTCGGTCCTGTGGCTGATGGTGGGCTACAGCCTCGCCTTCTCCGGCTCCAACCCGCTGACCGGCGACCTGGCCAAGGCCGGCCTGGTCTCGGTGGGCCGTGACGCGCAGATCGGCGTCCTGCCCGAGAGCGTCTTCTTCGCCTTCCAGATGACATTCGCCATCATCACCCCGGCCCTGATCGTCGGCGCCTTCGTGGAGCGGATCAAGTTCTCCGCCGTGCTGATGTTCTCCGGCCTGTGGCTGATCGTGGTCTATGCGCCGGTCTGCCACTGGGTCTGGGGCGGCGGATGGCTGGCCCGCATGCACGTCATGGACTTCGCGGGCGGCCTGGTGGTCCACGCCACCGCCGGGGTCTCGGCCCTGCTGCTGGCCTGGCGGCTTGGCCCGCGTGACGGCTTCCCGCGGGAGCTTTCGCCGCCGCACAATCCGGGCATGACCATGATGGGCGCCGGCATGCTGTGGGTCGGCTGGTACGGCTTCAACGCCGGCAGCGCGCTTGCCGCCGACGCAAACGCCGGTTCGGCGCTGATCGCCACCCATCTCTCGGCCGCCACGGCGGGCCTGGTCTGGGCGCTGATCGAGTGGAAGCGCTTCGGACGGCCCAGCATGGTGGGCCTGGTCACCGGCGTGGTGGCGGGTTTGGCCACCGTCACCCCGGCCTCGGGGTTCGTCGGCCCCCTGGGCGGGGTTGTGCTCGGGGCGGCGGGCTCGCTGGTCTGCTACCAGGCCGTGGATTTCGTGAAGCACCGGATGAAGATCGACGACAGCCTGGACGTCTTCGCCGTCCATGGCGTCGGCGGCATTCTCGGGACCCTGCTGGTGGCCGTGCTGGCCAGCACCGGTCTCGGCGGCGCAGGCTATGCGCAGGGCGTCAGCATGGGCGGCCAAGCGCTGACCCAGGTCGTCGGCGTGCTGAGCGTCTGCGCCTGGTCGGGGATCGCCACCCTGGCCCTGGTCTTCGTCGTGCGACGCACGGTCGGCCTGCGGGCCGGCGACGACGCGGTGGACGAGGGCCTGGACATGTCGGCCCACGGCGAGCGGGCTTATAATCCCTAGGGCCGACGGCGGCCCATCGAAAGCGAGGGTGTGGACCCAAAGCAGGGCCGGTCCTCAGCAGCGGCGCCCGGTCGTCCGGGCCGCCCTTGGGCGTCACCCGGGGCGCATCAGCCCATCAGGGCGACGAGGGGCGCAAACGCCATCGGCAGGAGGTAGGCCTTGATGCCCTGCAGGATCAGCAGAACGATGATCGGGCTGATGTCCACGCCCCCCAGCGGCGGAATGATCCGCTGGAAGGGCGCCAGGATCGGCCGCGTCACCGCGTCCAGGAACTTGGCGATGTTGTAGACCACCTGGTTGCGCAGGTTGATCACGTCGAAGGCCACAAGCCATGAGATGATGGCGTTGGCGAAGATCGCGAAGATCATCAGGCCTAGAAGCGAACTGACGATGAAGTAAAGGAAGCTGCCCATGGCCCCGGTTTAAAGGGCCCCGTGTGTCGCTGGCAAGGCGCTGCGTCGTCCTTGCGCATTTCTGCCGCTTGACAGGAGGGGTCCGAAAACGCTTATTCCGCGCCTCCTGGGGCCGTAGCTCAGATGGTAGAGCGCCTCGTTCGCAATGAGGAGGTCAGCGGTTCGATTCCGCTCGGCTCCACCAGGAACCTCTCGACACCCTGAATCCGGGCGGGCCCGGCTTGCCGCCGGCGCATGGGCCTGCCACAAACCGGGTCGGTCGGCCTTGGGGGGCGGATGGTCTTCTCGTCCATCATCTTCATCTTCTATTTTCTGCCCGTCTTCCTGCTGGGCTACTATGTCAGCGGTTGGCGGACCGGCGCCCTGCTGGCCGGCAGCGTGGCCTTCTATGTCTGGGGCGAGGGGGCCTATGTCTTCCTGCTGCTGGGGCTGATCGGCGCCAACTATGCCGGGGCCCAGGCGATGGACGCGGCCGAGGCGCCCGCGCGGCGGCGCCTGATCCTGACCGCCATGATCGGGCTCGATCTCGCGGTCCTGGCCTGGTTCAAATATGCCGGCTTCCTGGCCCACACCCTCAATGAGGCCCTGCCGGGGAACCCGCTGCCGGAGCTGACCCACCGCCTGCCGCTGGGCATCTCCTTCTTCACCTTCCAGCTGATCAGCTACGCCATCGACATCCACCGCCGCGCCGTGCCGGTGGAGCGGTCGCTGCTGAGGTTTTCCGCCTATATCCTGATGTTCCCGCACCTGATCGCCGGGCCCATCGTGCGCTATGCCGATATCCGCGAGGAATTGCAGGGGAACCGCAGCGGATCGGGCCGCATCGGCCTGGGGTTCCAGTACTTCATCGTCGGCCTCTGCCAGAAGGTGTTGATCGCCAACACCGTGGCGCCCATCGCTGACCAGGCCTTCGG
>JAYVDG010000504.1:0-10239 GCA_043749525.1 Phenylobacterium sp. | reverse complement strand
CGGTGCGGTCGGTGTTCAGCACCCGGCCGCCGACGATGCAGGGCACCGGGCGGCCCTCGATGGCGCGGACCAGCTCGGTGACGCAGCCCGGCTGCAGGAAGGCGTCAGGATTGAGGAAGACGACGACCTCGCCGCTGGCGGCCTTGGCACCGAGATTCGCGCCACGCGCGAAACCCACATTGCCCTGGCCGTTGATCAGCACCACACGGCGGTCGCGCTCGGCGACCCCCGCGAGGCGCGCCGCCTCCATGCGAGTCGAGCCGTTATCGACGATAACGAACTCATCGACCGCCGAATCGGCCAGCACGCAGGCGACGCTTTCTTCAAGCGCAGCACCGGTCATGAACACGACCATCACCACCGACACCTTGCGGCGCGGCCTTACGAAATCAGGCGTTGGCGCGGGTTCGTAGGCGACGATCGGTGCGGCGATGCCGTTCATCCAGCCTCCCTGGCCCCGACCGGTTCACGAGGGGAAACGAACGCCGCCCCCGTGGTGGAACGGGCAACATCGGGCGCTAAGGCTTCCAAGGCAAGAGTCTTCGCGGCTTGAGCGAGCGAAAGGATTTCCTGCCCGTCCGATCCGAACCGCCGCAACGCCACCTTGCCCTCCTCGGCCTCCCGCCGGCCGACCACGGCGATCACCGGGGTCTTGGCCAGACTGTGCTCACGAATCTTGTAGTTGATCTTCTCGTTGCGCAGATCTGTCTCAACCCGCAGCCCCGCCCAGCGAAGCTCCTGAGCCACCGCCAGGGCATAATCATCGGCGTCGGACGTAATTGTGGCGACCACCACCTGGGTGGGCGCCAGCCACAGCGGGAAGGCCCCGGCGTGGTTCTCGATCAGGATGCCCAGGAATCGCTCCACGGCCCCGAACACCGCCCTGTGCAGGACCACGGGACGCTGCTTGGAGCCGTCCTCGGCGGTATATTCGGCGCCCAGACGCTCAGGCAGCACGAAGTCCAGCTGCAGGGTGCCGCACTGCCAGGTCCGGCCGATGGCGTCGCGCAGGTGGAACTCGAGCTTCGGGCCATAGAAGGCGCCCTCGCCGGGCATCCGCTCGATCTCGATGTTCACCGCCTGGCGGGCGGCGCGGTCGAGCTTGTCCTCGGCGATGTCCCAGACCTCGTCGGAGCCGGCCCGCAGGTCGGGGCGCAGGGCCAGCTTGACGCTGTCGAGATGCACGCCGAAGTCGGAATAGACCGAGTTCAGCAGGCGGACGAACTTGGTGGTCTCCTCCTCGATCTGGTCCTCGCGGCAGAAGATGTGCGCGTCGTCCTGGGTGAAGGCGCGCAGGCGCATGATGCCGTGCAGGGCGCCCGACGGCTCATAGCGGTGGCAAGCCCCGAACTCGGCCAGGCGCAGGGGCAGGTCCCGATAGCTCTTTTGGCCAACGTTGAAGATCTGGATGTGTCCCGGACAGTTCATCGGTTTCACGGCCAGCTCTTCGCCTTCCGTCGTCTCGCAGACGAACATGTTGGCGCCGAACTTCTCCCAGTGGCCCGAGCGCTCCCAGAGCCCCCGGTCCATGATCTGGGGCGTCTTGACCTCCTGGTAGCCGTCGCTCTCGAGACGGCGGCGGATGTAGTTCTCCACGATGCGGAACAGGGTCCAGCCCTTGGGGTGCCAGAAGATCATGCCCTTGGCCTCTTCCTGCAGGTGGAAGAGGTCCATGGCCCGGCCGATCTTGCGGTGGTCGCGCTTCTCGGCCTCCTCGATGCGGGTGAGATAGGCCTCAAGGTCGGCCTCGCTGGCCCAGGCCGTGCCGTAGATGCGCTGCAGCTGGGCGTTGCGGTGGTCGCCGCGCCAGTAGGCGCCGGCCAGCTTGGTCAGCTTGAAGGCCTTGCCGACATGCTTCGTCGACGGCAGGTGCGGACCCAGACACAAGTCCTTCCAGGCGCCCTGGCGATAGACGCTGATCTCTTCGGTTTCCGGCAGGTCGGAGATGATCTCGGCCTTGTAGGCCTCGCCGATCTCCGTAAAGTGGGCGATGGCCTCGTCGCGGCTCCAGACCTCGCGTGTGATCGGCTCGTCGCGGTCGACGATCTCCTTCATGCGCTTCTCGATGGTGGCCAGGTCGTCCAGGCTGAAGGGCGTGTCGCGGGCGAAGTCGTAGTAGAAGCCGTCCTCGATGGCTGGGCCGATGGTCACCTGCGTGCCGGGGAACAGCTCCTGCACCGCCTCCGCCATCACGTGGCTGGCGTCATGGCGGATGGTGTCGAGAGCCTCGGGCGCGTCGCGCGTCAGAATCTCGAACACCCCGCCCGAGGGCAGGGCGCGATCGAGATCATATAGCTTGCCGTCCAGCTTGATGAGGACGGCCCGCTTCTCCAGCGACTTGGCGATGGAGGCGGCGACGGAACGGCCCGTGGCGCCGTCTTCGTACTGGCGCTGGGAGCCGTCGGGGAAAATCAGGTCGATCATGTTTCACACGTCCATTTCCGGGCGGAGCCCTCGGGCGTCCCGCGCGGCGGGGGCGGCGGGTCATAGCCCGAACCACCCAGAGGATGACAGCGGCACAACCGCCGGGCCGCGAGCCAGGAGCCGCGCCAGGGGCCATGCCCGATCAGGACCTCCGCCGCATATTCCGAACAGGTCGGAAGAAACCGGCATTGGCGCCCGATCAGAGGCGACAGCGTCAGCTTGTAGGCGCGAAGGGCGCCTCTGACGCAGGTTTGATAAAAGGTCATGCCGGGACGCAGACGCCTTGCAATTCAACCGCAGCGATTACGCCGACGGTTGATGGCGATCAAGCTATGCCGGCGCGGCTAGTTCGGGTGCTCGCCTGGCGGACAGCGTCGGTCGCGGCCTCGAACGCCAGCAGCGTCGAGGTGTGGCGGGCCGGGTAATCCTTCACGGGCGCGAGCATCTCTAGGTCCGAAAAACGTCCAACGGGCGCAGCTGCGCCGTCCTTCAACATAGCACGGAACTGATCGCGGGCCATCTCGATCTCCGCGAGCGTCGCCCCCAGCACGTGGGCGCCCAGCACCGCGGCCGAGGCCTGGCCGAGCGCGCAGGCCTTCACGTCCTGGGCGAACTGGCCGACGCGGTCGCCGTCCATGACCACATCGATGGTCACCCGGCTGCCGCAGAGCTTGGAAACCTTCTCCGACGACCCCTCGGGGTCCGGCAGCCGTCCGCTGTGCGGCAAGTTGGCCGCCAGCTTCAGGAGCTTGCTGGAATAGAGGTCGTCGATCATGAGGCTGATGTGGGGGTTCCGCCCTGCGCGCGCCACTTGGCCTCGGCGCGGAGCTTGAGCGCCTCGCCCATCGCCTCGAAGCCGCGATACATCTTGCGACCCATGCGCCGGGCGACATAGCGGCCCATCAGGCCGCCGAGGATTTCGCCGTTGGAGAAGATACAGCTCCCCTCCGCCAGCTCGTCGATCTCTAGATAGCGGACGGTGCGCACGAATCCGGCCGCCAGGGTCAGCTTCCAGTGCAGCAGGCTGTCGGGCGTCCAGTCGGTGACCACCGGGCGAATGGTCTCCAGAGCTTCGTCAGGGAGCTGCAAGGTCAGGGTCAGGGGCTTGCCGATGGACAGCGGTCCCACGGCCTTGGGATAGAGCGGGTTCCACTGCGACCAGGCCTCGAGGTCGGCGATGACCTCCCAGACCACCCGGGCCGGGGCCTGGACGCCGACGCGGTATTCGATCTTCTCACCGCCCGGTCCGCCGCCGCCGCCCGCCTTCTTGAAGGTCAGGCCCGTGGCGGCGGTGAACATCTTGGGTTCGTTCAGCCCTGGCATCAGCTCTGTTCCTTGATCCGCCAGGTCGCCCCCGTCGGATTGTCCATCACTTCGATGTTCAACGCGGTCAGCTCGCCGCGGATGCGGTCGGCGGCGGCCCAGTCCTTGGCGGTGCGCGCGGCGACCCGGTCGGCGATCAGACCATCGACCTTCTCGCGCAGCTCGTCGCTGACGCCGGCCTGGAACCAGTATTCCGGATCGGCGAACAGGAATCCCATCAGATTGGCCGACGCCAACAGCTCGCCCTTGGCATAGGCGCGGTCCTCGCCGCGGGCGGTCTCAAGCGCGGTGGCCATGGCGAACAGCTCGGCCATGGCGGCCGGCGTGTTGAGGTCATCTTCCAGGGCTTCCATGAAGGTCACCGACGGGCCCGTGGCCTGCGCCTTCACCTCGCTGGAGCGCCGCAAGGCGCCGTAGAGGCGGTCGAGCGCCTTCTTCGACTGCTCGATCAGGTCGTTGGTCCAGTCCAGCGGCGCGCGGTACTGGCCCACCAGCAGGGCCCAACGCAGGGCCTCGCCCGGCGCCTGTTCGATCAGCTCGTGCACCAGGGCGACGTTGCCGACGCTCTTGGACATCTTCTCGTCGCCCATGTTCAGGAAGCCGTTGTGCATCCAGTAGCGGGCGTATTCGGTGTCCTTGTCGGCGTCATGCTCATGGCCGGCGCAGAGACCCTGAGCCATCTCGTTCTCATGGTGCGGGAACAGCAGGTCGATACCGCCGCCGTGGATGTCGATGGGCAGGCCCAGCGCCTGTTCGATCATCGCCGAGCATTCGATGTGCCAGCCGGGACGACCGGGACCCCAGGGGCTTTCCCAGACGGGCTCGTTGTCTTTCGACGGCTTCCACAGCACGAAGTCGGCGGGGTGCTGCTTGTAGGGGGCCACATCGACGCGCGCGCCGGCGATCATCTCGTCCATCGGGTGGCCCGAGAGCTTGCCGTAGTCGGCATAGGACTGGGTGTTGAAGAGCACGTGGCCCTCGGCGGCGTAGGCGGCCTTGTTAGCCACCAGGCGGCCGATCATGGCGATGATGGCGTCCATGGTCTGGGTGGCGCGCGGCTGGTGTGTGGGCCGCAGGGCGCCCAGCACCGACATGTCGGCGTTGTAGATCTCAAGATAGCGGTCGGTGATGACCGAGATGTCGACGCCTTCTTCGGCGGCCTTCTTGTTGATCTTGTCGTCCACGTCGGTGACGTTGGCGGCATAGATCACCGCGTCCGCGCCATAGGTGTGGCGCAGCAGGCGGAACAGGACGTCGAAGGCCACAACGGGCCGGGCGTTGCCGATATGGGCGTAATTATAGACCGTCGGACCGCACACATACATCGTCACCCGCTTCGGATCGTGGGGGGTGAAGGGCCGCTTTGTGCGGGCCATGGTGTCGTAGAGATTCAAAGTCATAGGGTCTGACGCTGCGTAACAGTTGCCGGGAAAGGCTTGCGCCCCATATACAGACGGGGCGTCAGGGAAGCCACGGGTCTCGCACCCGGAAAGCTTCGCCTTACGTATAAAGGTGGCCACGCGTCTTTCCGGGACCTTCGTCCCGGCGCAACTCAGCCCTGGAAAGAACCGATCTCACATGGACGCTGTTACTCGCGACCGAACCCTCGTCGGAACTCCCGGCGTTGATCTTGAAGCCGTGAAGCGCCCGACGCGCGAAGAGGCGATGGAGGCTGTCCGCACCCTCATCGCCTGGGCCGGCGACGACCCCAGGCGCGAAGGCGTGATCGACACCCCCAAGCGGGTGGTCGACGCCTATGGCGAATGGTTCGAAGGCTACGGCCTCGATCCGGCCAAGGAGCTCTCCCGCACCTTTGAAGACGTGCAGGGCTATGACGACATCGTCATGCTCCGCGAGATCGAGGTGGAGAGCCACTGCGAGCACCACATGGCGCCGTTCCTGGGCAAGGCCTACGTGGCCTACATGCCCACCAACCGTGTGGTCGGCATCTCCAAGCTGGCCAAGGTGGTCGAGATCTTCGCCCGCCGGCTCCAGACCCAGGAGACCATGACCCAGCAGATCGCCGACGCCATCACCGACAGCCTGCGCCCCGCCGGCGTCGCCGTCCTGATCGACGCCGCCCACCAGTGCATGACCACCCGGGGCGTGCACCACCGCCATGTGACGACAATCACCACCCAGTTCACGGGTGTCTTCAAGACCGATCCGACCCTGCGTCAGCGGTTCCTGGATTTCGTCAACCGTTAGTCGTCCAGCAGGGACGCCCGAGGCTCATCGCTCTCCACCGGCCGCGGCCGGTGGACGAGGGTGACCAGAACGAAGCTCAGCATCATCAGCAGATACCACGACCCCAGCTTGGCCAGGCCCACCGGCCGCAACTGCGCGGCCTGCTGCGGGTAGGTCCAGGTCTCGGTGAAGGTGCCGATGTTCTCGGCGAACCAGATGAAGATCGCCACCAGGAAGAAGCCCAGCAGCATGGGCATGGACCGCGGCTTCAGGTCCGGGGTGAACTGGAAGCTCCGCCCTCCGAACAGCACCACCGACAGCACGAACAGACCCCAGCGGATATCGACCGTATAGTGGTGGTGAAGAAGTTGGCGTAGCTCAGCACCGCCAGCAGCCACGGCCCCCACAGCGGCGGGTAGTTCCGGAACCGGATGTCGAACAACCGCCAGGCGCGGGCGATATAGCTGCCGATGGCGGCGTACATGAAGCCCGAGAACAGCGGCACGCCCGCAATCCGCAGGACGGACGGCTCGGGATAGATCCATGAGCCATGGCTGGTCTTGAAGATCTCCATGATCGTGCCGACCACATGGAAGACCGCGATCACCACGGCCTCGTCCCAGCGTTCCAGCTTGGTGGCCAGCAACAGGACCTGCAGGGCCAAGGCGGCCACCACCAGGAAGTCGTAGCGGGACAGGGCCGCGTCGGCCGGCCACCAGACGTGGCTGCCGATCAGCAGAGCCACCATCGCCCCGCCATAGAGGCAGGCCCAGGCCTGCTTCAGCCCGAACAGGAGGAACTCGTAGGCGAAGGCGTTGAGCTTCGAGCGAAACGCCCAGGGACGCACAGCGGCGTCCATCGCCGCCACCTGGCTCTTGATCCAGTCCTTCAGACTCATGCGGCGAAGCTGGCGCGACGGACCTGATCGGCGCCATATGCCCCTATGGCTAAACCTAGTTTCCCAACCGCGACCACCAAAGAAATCCTCGAACGCGGCGACCTGCTCGCGCCCCGGTTCGACGCCGCCGGCCTGATCCCGGCCATCGCCACCCATGCCGAGACCGGCGAGGTGCTGATGCTGGGCTATATGAACGCCGAGGCCCTGGAGCGGACGCTCGCCACCGGCGAGGTCTATTACTTCAGCCGGTCGCGGGGCGAGCTCTGGCACAAGGGCGCCACCAGCGGACAGATCCAGCTGGTGGAAGAGGTCCGCATCGACTGCGACCAGGACGCCATCCTGCTGAAGGTGACCCCCGAGGGCGACGGCGGGGCCTGCCACACAGGCTTCCGCACCTGCTTCTACCGGGTGGTGGAGAACGGCAAGCTGAAGGAACGCCTGCCGTGACCGTCGTCCAGGCGCTGCTGACCTTCACGATCGCGGCTGGACTGCTGACCCTGACGCCCGGTCTCGACACCGCGCTGATCCTGCGCACCGCCGCGGTGGAGGGCCCCAAGCGGGCGCTCCTGGCCATGGTGGGCATCCTGGCCGGCTGCTTCGCCTGGGGCGGGCTGGTGGCCTTTGGCCTGGGCGCCGTGCTGCAGGCCTCGGCCATCGCCTTCAACATCCTGAAGTGGGCCGGGGCGGCCTATCTGGTCTGGCTAGGGATCGGCCTGATCCTGCGGCCGCGCGACAGCTTCGAGGTGGCCGATGCGCCGGTCCTGCAGGGGTCCGACACCGCCTGGATGCGTGGCGGCTTCCTGTCCAACATGCTGAACCCGAAGATGGGGGTCTTCTACGTGTCGTTCCTGCCGCAGTTCCTGCCGGCGGGCGTGCCCGCCGCGCCCTTCATGCTTCTGCTCACGACCATCCACGTCCTCCTCGGCGTCGTGTGGCTCACTCTGCTGATCGCCGCCACCCAGCCGATCGCGCGCGTGCTGAAGCGCGTCGCCGTGGTGCGATGGCTGGACCGGGCGACCGGCGGTGTCTTCGTCGCCTTCGGCCTGCGCCTGGCCCTGGACCGCCGCTAGACCTCGATCGGCGCTGAAAGTCCACCCTGCTCCGGCGTCACCTTGAAGGTCTTGACCACGCGGGTCTCGAAGGTCGGCTCAGTGATGTTGGACACCGCCATCAGCTCCCCCTTTGCCTCGGTGGGCGTCAGGGTCAGCAGGACGAAGCCCTTGGCGGCCTGGTCGCTGAACAGGACCTCCTTGTTGGCCTGTGCGAACATCTCCCCGAGCGGGAAGGAGGGCATGGCGTCACTGCCGCCGGGGCTGGTGATCCCTGTCGTGCCGAACTCCACGCCGGCCCGCGTCCCGGCCTGGTCGAACAGCTCGTTGACCCAGAAGGCGTGGCTGTCGCCGGACACCACGATGGCCCGGGCCTGGGCGGCGTTCACAGCCGCATAGACCCGCTCGCGGTCCACCGGATAGCCGTCCCACATGTCCAGGCCATAGGGCAGGTTGAGCTTGGCGAACTCCTCCATGCGGGTGATCCGCTTCCTGGCGGACTCCGACGAGCCGGCGAGCGCCTTGGCGTAGGCGGCCTCTCCCATCTCCTTGCGCGCGCTGGGAACGCCCAGGCGGGCCATGACCACCTCGTTGCCCAGCACCTGCCAGGTGCGGCCCGAGGCCACCGAGGCCTTGAGCTCGCCAGCCAGCCAGGCCTCCTGGTCCGCCCCCATCATCCGGCGATAGGGGTCGGCGAGTTTCTTGCGGAAGGCCGGCAGGTCGGGCTTGCCGTCCATGCCGTTGAGATCAAGCTCATAGGTGAGCTGCTTGTCGCGGGCGGTCAGCCGGGTCTCCAGCATCATCAGGCTGGCCAGGTCGCCGAAGTGGAAGGTCCGGTTGATGGCGAAGCCGCCGTCCGCCGGCTCGCGGATCGGCATCCACTCGTAATAGGTCTTGATGGCCCGGGCCTTGCGCTCGTTCCACGGGCCCTCGTCTACGGGGGTGTGGTTCTCCGCCCCGGACATGAAGCTGTCATTGGCGGTCTCGTGGTCGTCCCAGACCACGATCCAGGCGGCCTTGGCGTGGGCGGCCTGCAGCTGGACGTCGGACTTGTACTGGGCGTGGCGGGTCCGGTAGTCGGCCAGGCTGAGGATCTCGTGGTTGGGCTCGTGGGCCCTGTGCCAGGCGACCTTGCTGTCCATGCCGTAGGAGCCTGGGCCGCCGTACTCGTAGATGTAGTCCCCCAGGTGCAGCACGGCGTCGACGCGGGGCAGGGAGGCGATGGCGCTGTAGGCGTGGAAGTAGCCGTTGGGATGCAGCGAGCAGGAGGCGACCGCCAGGACGACGTCGGCGGTCTTGCCCACCGGCAGGGTGCGGGTCCAGCCGGGCGGCGAGACCACGCCATTGGCCTCGAATTCGTAGGTATAGTGGGTGCCCGGCTTCAGGCCGCCGACATCCACCTTCATAGTGAAATCGCACGCCGCGCTGGTGACCCCTTCGCCGGTCAGGGTCTTCACCCGCCCGAACAGGCCGGGCTTGGCGGTGGGGGTGATGCGCCAGCGATAGGCGATCTCGCCGGCGCCGGCTTCGGTGGGCGTGATGCGGGTCCAGAGCATGACGCGGTCGGCCAGGGGATCGCCCGAGGCGACGCCGTGCTTGAAGGCCACGGTCCCGGCATAGCGGGTGGGCGCCTGGGCGAAAGCCGGCGCGGCCATCCCCAGCCCAAGGAACGCAAGGGCCGAACGCCTATTGATGCTCATGATCTTTCCTGCTCGCGATCTCGATGTCACATGCCATAGAGCAGGGAGTTACGACAGGAGCATGAGATGTCCAGCGAAGGCCTTCACGTCCCCCGCGAGAAGCTGTCCAAGAAGACCCTGAACATGCACTACGCCATCACCTCGCTCATCGAGGAGTTGGAGGCGGTGGACTGGTACCGGCAGCGCGCCGACGACTGCGACGACCCCGACCTAAAGGCCATCCTGCTGCACAACGCCCACGAGGAGATCGAGCACGCCTCGATGGCGCTGGAGTGGATCCGCCGCAACGACGAGCAGTTCGACGAGCAGCTGAAGGAGTTCCTGTTCTCCAAGGGCTCGATCACCGGCCACGAGGAAGAGTCGAGCGACAAGAGCGGGCTCTAGTCATGGGCCGGGTGGCCGTATGAACACTCCCGACGACGACGAGGTTCTGGTTGGCGACACCCTCGCCCTGACCCTGACGGCCGAGCAGGCCGGCGGACGGCTGGACAAGACCCTGGCCGAGCACCTGCCGACCCTGTCGCGGGCCCGCATCCAGGCCCTGATGGCGGCGGGACAGGTCACCCGCGAGGGCAAGGTCCTCACCGACACCTCCGCCAAGGCCCAGGCCGGCGACTATGAACTGCTGATCCCGCCGCCGGAGGCCGCCGAGCCGCAG
>JAYVDG010000503.1:0-3841 GCA_043749525.1 Phenylobacterium sp. | reverse complement strand
CCACGATAATCGGGGCGCCGGCCGCCTTGGCGTGCTGGATGGCCTCGATCGTCTGGGGCATGACCCCGTCATCAGCCGCCACCACAAGCACTACGATGTCGGTGACATCGGCGCCTCGGGCCCGCATGGCCGAGAAGGCCGCGTGACCGGGGGTGTCGAGGAAGGTGACGCGATGGCCGTCGGCCAGGCGCACCTGATAGGCCCCGATGTGCTGGGTGATGCCGCCATGCTCGCCGCCAGCCACGTCCGCCGCCCGTAAGGCGTCCAGCAACGAGGTCTTGCCGTGGTCGACGTGACCCATGACCGCCACCACGGGCGGGCGGGGCTCCAGGTGATCGTCCACATCCTCGTCGCCGATGAAGCCTTCTTCCACGTCGGCTTCCGACACGCGGCGGACGGTGTGACCGAACTCGGTGGCCACCAGTTCGGCGGTGTCGTTGTCGATGACGTCGTTGATCTTCAGCATCACGCCCTGACGCATCAGGAACTTGATGATCTCCACACCGCGGGTCGCCATCCGGTTGGCGAGTTCCGCCACGGTGATGACGTCGGGAATGATGACTTCGCGCGCGGCGCGGGCCGCTTCCTGGCCGCCGCCCTTGCGCTTTTCGCGCTCACGCTCGCGGGCCCGGCGAACCGAGGCGAGCGAACGCATGCGTTCGACGGCGCTCTCGTCATCGCCGGCCACGGCCTGGATGGTGAGGCGGCCTTCGCGGCGCTGCTGAGCGCCCTTGACGCGGGAGATGGCCTTGGCCGGCGCGGCGCCGGCCTTGCGGCGGGAATCCTCTTCATCATCGCGACGGGCGATGGTGTCGCCGCCGGGCCGCGGGGCCTGGCGGGTGGCGCGCTGAACCTCAGGCGTCGCGGGCGGCGCATTGGGGGTCGGACGACCGGCGCCGGGACGCGCGCCGCCGGGGCGGGCACCGTCGCGGGGCGCGGCGGGACGCGGCGCGAGGGCCGAATAGCGGACGGTGTCGCCGCCTGCGGCCGGGGCCGGAGCCGCCGGACGCGGACCACGATCGCCCTGGGGCCGGTCGCCGCCGGGACGGGCGCTAGCTGCGGGGCGGTCGTTCTGCGCAGGACGGTCCTGACCGGGACGCGGGGCGCGCTGGCCGAAATTGGTGTTCTCAAACCGGCCCGGCGCCCGTTCGGGGCGATAGGTGGTGGTCGAGGGCCGGTCGTCGCGGCGTTCGCGTGACGGCTCGTAGGTCCGGGTCTGGCCGGGCTGGGCCGGAGCCGACGGCGAGGCCGGACGCGGCGCGGGGGCCGACGCCACCGGCTGCTGCTGGACCGGCGCGGCGGGCGCAGGGGTCGGGGCCACGGGCGCGGCAGGCGCCGCGGCCACGGGGGCGACAGGGGCGACAGGGGCCGGAGCGGCGACGACGGGCGCCGGAGCCGGAGCGGCCGGAGCTTCAGCAACCGGAGCCGGGGTCGGGGCGGCGACGACCGGCGCCGGCGGCGCAGCTTCCACCGGCTTGGGCGCGGCGACCTGGACGGCCTCGGCGCGAGCGCGGGCCTCACGGGCCGCCTGCTCGGCGGCCTGACGGGCCTGATGTTCGCGGGCCAGCTCGATGGCGCGCTGTCGGGCGCGTTGTTCCTCGGCCGACAGATTGCCGTCGGCGCTGGGGCCGCCGGCCGGACGCGGCGCGGAGGGCGCCGGCGGGGTGAAGACCCGCTTCTCGGCGGGCGAGGGCGCGGCCAGGTTACCCTGGGGCGCGGAGTGGGTGCGGGCGCGCTTGGTCTCGACGACCACGGTCTTGGACCGGCCGTGGCTGAAGCTTTGCTTCACCGTACCCGCGCTCACCGACCCTGCGACGCCACGCGGCTTCAGGGTGAGAGGTGTGCGTCCGCCAGGGGCGGGGGGCCGGCCGTTGTCGTTCTCGTCGCTCATGCGCTCGCTTTACATACCGGTCGGGCGTTCCGACCACGTTCAATAGCTTTAGGCGCGCGGAACGAAGTTCGTTCCGCCCGCCTCTTCAGGGCTCCTCGCGCCAACTCTCGGGAAGGAGCGGGCGGAAGCCAGAGAGTCTGTGGACATCGAATGTCCATAGATCGGCGCCGCGCCCCGCAAGGAAGGCGGTGTGTATCACATTCTCTCCGCCCAAGGCCAAACCCAATTCCTCATTGGAATAGAGTCCGAGAAGCTTGGGCGCCCGCGGTGACTTGCGGGCCACATTGAGGATCTTGCGACGACCGTCCGCCGCGCCGTCGGCGGCCTCGATCACCCAGGCCGCGCGGCCGGCGTTCAACGCCGAGGCGACCTTTTCATAGCCAGAGATAAGATCGCCGGCCCGCTTGGCAAGACCCAGCCCGTCCAGGACCCTGCGCCGCAGCAGGCTGTCCACCTGGTCGGCGAGATCGGGACTGGCGTTGAGCTTGGCCTTGGCGGAGCGCGAGAACAGACCCTTGCGCGCCGCGGTGTCCACTGAGGCGCGGTCAGCGGCGACCCAGATCCCCCGGCCCGGCAGCTTGCGCGCCAGGTCCGGGACCACGACCCCGCCCGGACCCGCGACGAAGCGGATCAGGCGGTCCTCGGCCATCACCTCGCCCGTGACGATGTCGCGCCGTTCGCGCGCGACCTGCGCCAGGGTGGTGGGGACGGTGGAGGCGGTCACGCTGAGGCTTACGCCTCCTCGCTGTCGGCGGCGGGCGCTTCGGCTTCGGCGTCAGCCTCGACCTCGGCGGCGGCTTCAACCGGCGCCGGAGCCGGGGCATGGGCGCCGCGAACCCCGAACACCTGTTCTTCTTCCGAAAGCACGACTTCGGGCGCCTCTTGGGCTTCCGGCTCAGGCGGGGCCTCGACCCAGCCCATCACCACGCGGGCGCGCATGATCAGGGCCTCGGCGTCGGCCGCGTCCATATTGAAGGCTTCCAGGATGCCCGGCTCACGGACCCGCTCGCCGTCCTTGCTCTCGAACCAGCCGCGCAGGTCGTCGGGGATCAGGCCGGCCAGGTCCTCGACGCTCTTCACGTCGCCGGCGCCCAGGGCCACGGCCACGGGCAGGGTAACGCCCTCGATCTCCAGCAGGCTGTCCTCGACGCCGTATTCGCGGCGCTTGCCGTCCAGCTCGGCGGCTTCCTTTTCCAGGAAGTCACGGGCGCGGGCCTGGATTTCCTCGGCGGTGTCCTCGTCGAAGCCCTCGATGGCGGCGACTTCGGCGTTCTCGACGTAAGCCACGTCTTCCACCGTGGCGAAGCCCTCGGTGACCAGAAGCTGGGCGATGACCTCGTCGACGTCCAGGGCTTCCTGGAACAGGGTGGTGCGCTCGGAGAACTCGCGCTGGCGGCGCTCGCTCTCCTGGCTTTCGGTCATGATGTCGATCTGCCAGCCGGTCAGCTGGCTCGCGAGGCGCACGTTCTGGCCGCGGCGGCCGATGGCCAGGCTCAGCTGCTCGTCGGGAACGACGACTTCGACGCGCTCGTCCTCCTCGTCCATGACGACCTTGGAGACTTCGGCGGGGGCCAGGCCGTTGACGATGAAGGTCGCCTCGTCCGGGCTCCACTGGATGATGTCGATCTTCTCGCCCTGCAGCTCGGCGACGACGGCCTGAACCCGCGAACCACGCATGCCGACGCAGGCGCCGACGGGGTCGATGGAGCTGTCGTTGGACACCACAGCCATCTTGGCGCGGCTGCCCGGATCGCGGGCCACGGCGCGGATCTCGATGACGCCGTCATAGACTTCAGGAACTTCCTGAGCGAACAGCTTGGCCATGAAGACGCCGTGGGCGCGGCTGAGCAGGATCTGCGGGCCCTTGGTCTCGCGGCGCACGTCGTAGATGTAGCAGCGGATGCGGTCGCCGATGTTGAAGTTCTCGCGCGGGATCGACTGGTCGCGGCG
>JAYVDG010000502.1:0-3841 GCA_043749525.1 Phenylobacterium sp. | reverse complement strand
GCCTTGGCCGGGGTCTTGGCCGGGGTCACCTGGTAGGGGGCCGAACCGTCGGCCACCTTGATCTTCGGAATGAACTTCGCCTCATACGGCTCGGTGTTCCCCGAGGCCTTAATCACGCAGCGGCCGGTGTCCATCATGATGTGCTGGCCCAGGCAGAAGACGTCCTCGTAGTGCGGCTTGGACACGGCCAGGCACTGGTAGAGGTTGAGCTTGGCCATGTTCATGCAGAAGGCCACGTTGGGCTCGGCCATCACCGCCATCAGGGTGTCGACATTGGCGTCGCCGCCTTCGCCCAGCGCGGCCAGGGCCGCCACGGCCATGCCGCGGATCACGATGGGGCTGTAGGGCGGGGCGGCCGGTTCGGCGGTGACCCCTAGCGGGGCGGCGCCCAGAGCCGCCTGCTGCAGGCGCGCGGTCTCGGCCAGGTCGCCCACCACCGGGGTGGCGGAGAGATTCTTGGCCTGGGACAGGCGCAGGTCGCGATTGACCACGTCGGACTTCGACCACTTCTGCTTCTGGATGTCGTAGGCCGACTGCTTGACCGCCTTGCCGGCGTCGTAGAGCTGCTGGCCCTCATTGCCGAGCGCGGTCTTCACCAGGCCCGCGGCGCTGGCCGAACCACTGATACCCACAACATAGGCCGGGTCCTTGAGGATCGCGGCCACCACTTCGCGGCGCTGATCGACATTGACGGCATAGGTGCGGACGCCGGCCACGAAGGCGGGGTCCTGCAGGGCGACGATGGCGGCATAGGCCGTGGCGCCGCGCTGAAGCTGCTTGGGCTCATAGGAAGAGCCGATCGTGACGGCCTTGGCGATCTGGTCGCCGTCGGCGAAGTCGGGCGTGATCGCGCTGACGTGGGCCATGTAATAGTGGTAGGCGGCCGCCTGCTCGATCAGCTTGGGCGACAGGCTCACGGCCGGCGGCGGCGGCGGCGGCGGCGGCGGGGCCGCAGGCGGCGTACAGGCCGACAGCAAGGCCGCGAAGGCGATGGCGGCAAGCGTGCCGGTCACGCGAATGGCAGAGGTCATCCTGAAGCTTCCCCAGAAGATAAGCGCGCGAGATTATAACAGATGCGCGGGCAGGAATGTGACCGCACGTCCTTAACCCTTATTGACCAAGCGTGGCCGTTTCAGGGGTGAGTGAGCAAGTCCCGTGCCGGAAAGCCTTTAGAATCCAGGATGAACTGTCAGTCGAACAGTTTCGACACCGACTCTTCATTGGCAATGCGCCGGATGGCCTCGCCCAGCAGCTTGTCGCAGCTGACATAGCGCAGCTTGCACTTGTCGCTGGGGGCGTCGGAGGCCGAGATGGAGTCGGTCATCACCAGCTCCTTGAGGATCGAGGAATTGACCCGGTCGATGGCCGCGCCCGACAGCACCCCGTGGGTGACATAGGCCGAAACCTCGGTCGCGCCGCCGTCCACCAGGGCCTGGGCGGCGTTGCACAGGGTGCCGCCGCCGTCGATGATGTCGTCGAAAAGGATGCATCTGCGGCCCGAGACGTCGCCGATGATATTGGCCACCTCGCTCTTGCCCGGCCCCGAGCGGCGCTTGTCGACGATAGCCAATTCGGCGTTCAGCCGGCTGGCGACCGCCAAGGCGCGGACCACGCCGCCAACGTCGGGGGAGACGATCATCAGGTCGCTGGTCTTCTCGTAGTTTTCCTTGATGTCGGCGGCCAGCAGCGGCGCCGACAACAGGTTGTCGGTGGGGATGTCGAAGAAGCCCTGAATCTGGCCCGAGTGCAGATCCATCGTCAGCACCCGGTCGGCGCCGGCGCGCTCGATCAGGTTGGAGACCAGCTTGGCGGAGATGGGCGTACGGCCCCCGGTCTTCCGATCCTGCCGGGCGTAGCCGAAATAGGGCATGACGGCGGTGATCCGCTTGGCCGAGGCGCGTCGCAGCGCGTCGATGCAGATCAGCAGCTCCATCAGGTTGTCGTTGGTGGGGTAGCTGGTGGACTGCAGCACGAAGACGTCCTCGCCGCGGACGTTCTCGTCGATGGTCACCCAGACCTCGTTGTCGGCGAAGCGCTTCACCTGAGCCTTGGTGAGCGGCAGGTCGAGATGGGAGGCCACGGCCTCGGCGAGCGCTCGATTGGAGTTGCCAGCCAGCAGCTTCATGAGAACTCCCGCAATGTCTCGCCCGATGCGCGGGGCTTGTAGCAGGCGAGCCGCCAGCGGCAAGGCCCAGCGGCGATTCAGACCAGCGTAATCGCTGACAGCAGCCGGCCGAAGTCAGGCTCCCCTCGCTTGAAGGCCCGACGGTTGGAGAAGAACAGGGCTTCCTCCGCGCAGGTGTCGTGCCCGATCCAGGCGGTGGTTCCGACGCCGGCCGCGGTCAGCCGCGAGACCACGAAGCCCGGCAGGTCGAACATCCGCTTCTCCGGCGTCGCCCCAGGGGCGAAGAAACGCTCGTGGTCGGGGGCCTTGGCGGTGAAGGCGGACAGGAACTCCAGGCCGACCTCGTAGGAGGTCTGGCCGATGCAGGGGCCGACCACGGCCACCATCCGCGACGGTTCGGCGCCCAGGCCCGCCATGGCGGCGACGGCGGCCTCGGCGACGCCGGAGAGCGCGCCCTTCCAGCCGGCATGGGCCGAGGCCACCACCCGGCCTTCAGCGTCGGCGATCAGGATGGGGGCGCAGTCGGCGGCCAGCGCCCCGCAGAGCACGCCGGGGGTTGCGGTGACCACGGCGTCGCCCTGCGGCCGCTCGTCGCTCCAGGGCCGGTCGGTGACGAGCGCCGTGGCCGAGTGGATCTGGTAGCAGGTAGACAGCGCGCCGACGGGCAAGCCGAAATGCCCGGCCGTGCGCCGCCGATTCTCCGCCACATCGGCGGGTTCGTCGCCCGAGCCGCGCCCGACGTTCAGGCTGTCATAGATGCCGGTCGAAACGCCGCCCTGGCGCGTGAAGAAGGCGTGGCGGACGCCGGGCAGGTCAAGGAGGGGCGAGGTCAGCACGTTCATCTCAGGTCTCGAAGCCCGGCGGGACCAGGCCCGGGGTGTGGATGCAGACAACCTTGAACAGCTCGCCCATCTGGTCAGGAGACACCAGCCGCTCCAGCTGCCGCTCGATCACTTCGCTGCGGTCGGGGCGGGCGGCGGTCAGGGCCTCGGCCCGCGCCCCGATCCCCAGCCGCACCAGGAACTCGCCCTGGGTCAGGATCACCGCCGTGGCCGCGCCCTTCCGCGCCGCCGCCGCCAGGACGACTGGGAAGTCGGCATGCACGGTGAGGTCGGCCTCGCCTGGGTGGGCCAGCGGGCTTTCCTTCAGGTGGCGGCGCAGGGCCTGCAGGGTGTCGCCGAAACCGGCGGCGTCGCGGCCGTAGTCGATCAGCAGGGCGGCTCCGCCGTCGGCCGTGATCCGCGCGCCGAGCTCCGAGCCCAGGGCTTCCTGGGCCGGGGTGTGTTCCAGCACAGAGCCGACCGGGGCGTCGGGCAGCAGTTGGCCCAGGGTGGCGGCTGATAGTCCAAAGGCGAGGCCACCTGTGTCATCCAGTTCGACCACCCGCTCGGCCCATCGCTTGTCGGTCCTTACGAACTGGCGCGGCGGCAGGCAGTCCAGCAGTTCGTTGGCGATCAGGATCATCGGCGCGTCGTCGGGAACCTCGGTCAGGGACGTGGCCCAGCTCACGCCGTCGCCCAGCGTCCCCCGCTGCCGCGCCTTCAGCGGCTCGGAGGTCTCCACCAGCCAGACATCGGCGGCGGCGACGAAGGCCGGAGCCAGCCGCGCGGCCCGCAGCATGTCGTCCATCAGGGTCCCGTCGCCCGGACCCATCTCCACCAGCCGCACCGGCGAGGGGCGGCCCAGCCGTTCCCAAGTCTCCACGGCCCACAGGCC
>JAYVDG010000501.1:0-3848 GCA_043749525.1 Phenylobacterium sp. | reverse complement strand
GATCGCGGATGTGCGGCTGGCCAAGTTCGCCATCGGCGATGTCGTGAAGCACCGCGTGTTCGCGTTCCGCGGCGTGATCTTCGACGTCGACCCCACCTTCGCCAATACCGAGGAGTGGTGGCAGTCGATCCCTGAGCACATCCGGCCGCGCAAGGACCAGCCGTTCTACCACCTGCTGGCCGAGAACGATGACAACTCCTACGTCGCCTATGTCTCGGAGCAGAACCTGCTGCCCGACGAGAGCGGCGAGCCCGTGGGCCACCCACAGGCCCCGCTGATCTTTGAATCCTTCGCCGAGGGCCACTACACCCTGCGGCCGCGGATCAGCCACTAGCGCTGCTATCGGCCTCTCCCACCTGTGGAAGAGGGTCGGGTGAGGGCAAGCTCCACCCCGCTGGACCTCTTCCAAGCAAGGTTTTCGCGGGCGACCGCCGAAAAGCCACGCGGTTAGAACGGAACTTTCGCGGCGTTGGCCCCATTCTGCGCCCATGAGCGCTGATGGCTTTACCCCGCCCCCGGGCGCGCGGTCCGACTGGACCATCGACCAGGACTGGGCGGCCTATACGCCGGCCGAGCACCAGGTCTGGATGACCCTCTATGAGCGGCAATCTAAGCTGCTGCCGGGCCGGGCCTGCGACGCCTTCCTACACGGGCTGGACGCGCTGGATCTGCATCGCGGCGGCATTCCCGACTTCGCGCGGATCAACGAGGAACTGAACCGGCTCACCGGCTGGAGCGTGCTCGCTGTGCCGGGCCTGGTCCCCGATGAAGTGTTCTTCGATCACTTGGCCCATCGGCGGTTCCCTGCGGGGCGGTTCATCCGCAAGCCCGACCAGCTGGACTATCTGCAGGCGCCGGACGTCTTCCACGATGTGTTCGGCCATGTGCCGATGCTGACGGACCCGATCTTCGCTGACTATATGCAGGCCTATGGCGAGGGCGGCCTGCGGGCGCTGGACCGGGGCCAGCTGCACAATCTGGCCAGGCTCTACTGGTACAGTGTCGAGTTCGGGTTGCTGGAGACGCCGGAGGGTTTGCGGATCTACGGCGCGGGTATCGTCTCGTCCCACGCGGAGTCGATCTTCGCCCTGGACGACCCCTCCCCCAACCGGCTGGGATTTGATTTGGAGCGGGTGATGCAGACCCCCTACCGGATCGACGACTTCCAGCAGGTCTATTTCGTGATCCCCTCCCTGCAGGCCCTGCTGGACGCGACGCTGCAGGACTTCGGGGCGCTGTACGGGCGCCTCGCGCGGACCGGCGACATCCCCATCGCGGCGATCGAACCCGGCGACCAAGTGTTCACGCAGGGCACGCAGGCCTATGCCGAGGGGCGCACCTAGCCTTCCCCCATCCGCCAACGGGAAGGGAGCTAGCGGGCTTCCATCAGCAGCTTCAGACCGCGATCCACCTCCGCCCGCTGCTGCGGCGTGAACAGCGCGTAGCGCTTGGCATTGCTGCTGGCGGCGGCGACGACGTCCTCATCGGTGATGTAGATGATCTGGCCCTGGTAGGCGCCGGTCATCGGGACCTTGTGCTTCAGGTGCAGGCCTTCGAGCTGGACGGCGCAGGCCTGAAGGCTGGGGACGCTGTTGGACATCGGTCTGAAGTCCTGGCGGCCGTTCATGGCCGGGGCCAGACGCCAGCAGACGCCGGTGTGCAGCGGCGGCTTGAGCGGCTTCTCGCAAGCCGCCAGCGCCAGCAAAGCCCCGATCAGCACCCGTCTCATGGTCAGTAGTCCTTGCGCCAGCGCACGGCGAGCTTGGCGTCGCCCTGGCTGGCCAGCTTGGAGAGAATGGACAGGTTCTTGCGGACGCGCCACTCCACCTGGGCTGAGGGGCCTTCGCGGCCGCCGCCAGTGAGTTCCAGATAGACGTCTTCGGTCAGATACTTGCCGCCGGAAATTGTCATGCCGCTTTCGCCGCCGCCACCCACTGCAAGCCGGTCGAGGCCGGCGAAGGTGCGGAGGTTGCCAATGACGTCGAAGCCGCCGCCGCCCGCCAGGGACGACAGGGCCGAGGCCAGCTGGGCGGCTTCAAGCGGCGACAACTGCGAGGCCGAACGACCGAACAGCACGTTGGACAGCACCTCATCATTGGGCAGGGTCGGCGTCGAGGACAGCGTGATCTCCGGCTTGGCCGCCGTGCCGCGGATGCTGACCACGGCGGTGAGCGAGGGGTCGTCACGGGTGGCCGAGAGGTTGAGGCGGATGTCCTTGGACGAGGTGGCCAGATAGACCACGCCACGCTCGTCGAACTCGAACCGCTTGCCGGCGAAGTCGTAGTCGCCGCGCACCACCCGGGCGACCCCGGTCAGGGCCGGGCGCGTCGTCGTGCCGCCGACATGGGCGTCCAGCGACAGCTCCACGTCCAGCCCCCTGCCCCGCAGGTAGATGCGCCGTGAAGCCAACAGGGTGACGTCGAGGGCGATGCCCGGACCGCGCTTGGCCACGGCTGCCTCGCTGACGCCGAGGTCGTTGGGCTTGTTGACCTCGATGACGTCCATGGCCACGACCCCCGAGGGCGTGGGCGTGCGGGCCGAGACCTCGGCGCGGTCGATCATCAGATTGCCGGCCAGCCGCACCTTGCCGTCAGCGGCGCGGTCCAGGTTGACCTGGCCGGTGGCCGAGGCCGTGGCCATGTCGTTGTCGATCAGGCGGAAACCCGTGAGGTCGAGCTTCAGGTTGCTGGCGCCGTCGCGGGCCAGGCTGATGCGGCCATCGCCGGAGAGCTTACCGCCATGGCCGTCGGCGGCGGTGGCCTGCGTCACGCTGACGGCGTTGTTGGCCAGGGTGGCGCGCAGGACCACGTCGCGCAGGGCCAGGCCCGTGGCGCCGTCGGAGAACCGGCCGCCGTCCACCGAGGCCTGGCCGGTGGCGTTGGGGTCGGCGAGCGTGCCGCCGATCGTGCCCTCCAGCCGCACCCGGCCGGCCAGTTCGCGCTCGCCGCCCACCAGCAGGTCCCACAGCGGCTTGACCTCGCCGTCGGCGAACACCCGGCCGCGGATGGGCTTCTGGCGGTCGATGGCGACGCGGAACGGCGCGGCCGAAGCCTCGGCGGGCAGGACGAGATTGGCGGTGGCCTTGAGGCCGCCGGCGTTGGTGAAGTCGGCGTCGATGGTCATGGCGCTGTCGGCCAGACGCGCCTTCAGCGTGCCGTCGAGGCCCTGGGACACGTCGGAGCCCTTGGCCCGGGCGTCCTCCAGCTTGGCGTCCAGGGCCCCGTCGAGACGGGCGCCCTTGCCGGCCAGGTTGAGGTCGGCGTCGATCTTGCCGGTGAGGTCCTCGTTGAACAGGCCCAGGCCCAGCTGGCGCAGCTGGGCGCGGACCTTGGCGGTGTCGCCGACAAGCTTGCCGTCCAGGTCGATCTCGCCGCCGTCGGAGGCGGCCAGGCGCAGGCGGGCGCTGCGCTCGGGGCCGCCCACCTTGAAGATCGCGGTCTCCAGGGTGTGGAGGTCGCGGCGGCCGTAGCGGCCCATGCCGTCGAAGGCGATGAGGTAACCGGGCTTGGTCCCGGAGATCACGCCCTTGCCGTTGAAGGCCCAGGGGCCGTTGCGGGACGCGCCCTTGACGTCGGCGGCATAGGGCAGCCGGTCGAGGGGGCCGTCGGCGGTGATGTGCCCGGTGCTGATCGCCACCTGGGAGCCCGGCAGGACGGCGTTCTCGGCGCGCAGGTCCAGGCTGGCGCGGGCGCCGCCCGCGGCGTCGACGATCTTCACCGCGCCGGTCACCTGGCCGGCGGCCAGCAAGGCGCCCTTGCTGAGCGCGATCTTCAGGTCGGCGGAGGACGGCGTGGACCGGCGCAGGGCCAGATCGCCCGAGGCCTTCAAGCCGCCGGCGTCGATGGCCA
>JAYVDG010000500.1:0-3869 GCA_043749525.1 Phenylobacterium sp. | reverse complement strand
GCCGACCGCGCGCTGGCCGCCGCCCAAGCCCTTGAAGCGCAAGGCTTCCTCGCCGTCGCCATTCGCCCGCCCACCGTGCCCGCCGGGACCGCCCGCCTGCGCCTGGCCTTCACCGCCGGTCACACCTCGCGGGACATCGACGGTCTAGTAACGGCCATCGTTGGTCTTGCCGCATGAGGGCCGTCTTCATCGCCGGATCCCATACGGACGTGGGAAAAACCTGGGCCGCCTGCGCGATCCTGAAGGCCGCCCGCGCCAAGGGTTGGTCCGTGGAGGCCCTGAAGCCCGTCGTATCGGGTTATCTTCCATCCGTGGCCGTCACCAGTGATCCCGGACGGTTGCTGGCGGCGCTCGGTCGGGACCTGACGGCCGACGCTCTGGAGGCCATGTCCCCCCTTCGCTTCGAGGCCGCGCTGTCGCCCCCCATGGCCGCCCGGCTGGAGGGCGTCACCCTGACCCTGGCCGACCTGCTGGCCGTGTGCCGCCCGGTGCTCGAGGGTCAGACCGCCGACCTGCTGCTGGTGGAGGGCGCCGGCGGGGTGATGAGCCCGATGGCCGAGGACGCCACCGGCCTGGACCTGCAGCTGGCCCTGGCCCTGCCCACCGTCCTGGTTGGGGGCTCCTACCTCGGCGGGGTCAGCCATACGCTCACGGCCCTGGAGGTGCTGCGCGCGCGAGGCCTTGTCGTGCGCGGGGTTGTGGTTAGCCAGAGCGCCGATCCCGACGCCCCCGACTTCGCCCAGACTGTGGCCGCCATCGCCCAGTTCGCCGGCGATGTTCCGGTCCTGGCCGCCCTCCGCGACGACGAGACCTGGGCCTCAGCCCTGGTCTAGATTGCGCCGCGCCTGGGACCAGCCCAGCACCGCCATGCCCAGCAGGGTCGACAGCAGCGACCCCACGATCACCCCGATCCGCACCTCGGTCTGGGCGGCCACGTCGGCGGGACTGAAGGCCAGGGCGCCAATGAACAGGCTCATGGTGAAGCCCACCCCGCACAGCAGCGCCACCCCATAGAGCTCGATCCACTTGGCCCCGGTCGGCCGCCGGGCGAGCTTCAGCCCGATGGCCAGGGCCGCGGCGCCGAACACGCCCACCTGCTTGCCGAGGAACAGGCCCAGCCCGACCCCCAGGGCGACGGGGCTGAACAGCTCCCGCAGCGACAGCCCGCTGAGGCTGAACCCCGCCGCCACGAAGGCGAACAGGGGCAGGATCAGGAAGGCCACATAGCCGTGCAGGCTCTCCATGAAGTAGTGCAGCACCCCGGTCTGGCCGGGCCTGCGGGGCTCGACGGGCACGGTCATGGCGGCGGCGACACCGGCCAGCGAGGTGTTGACCCCGCTCTTCAGGGTGAAGGCCCAGATCAGCACGAAGCAGCAGGCGTAGAAGAAGTAGGGCGCGGTCTTCCAGCGCCCCAGCAGGAACATCAGGGCCAGGGTCGACAGCGCGCCGCCGAGCGCCAGCAGGTTGACCTTGGCGGTGAACAGGATGGCGATCAGGGCCACTGCGCCCAGGTCGTCGGCGATGGCCAGGGTCAGCAGGAAGATCCGCAGCGAGGGCGGCAGCTTCTTGCCCACGATGGCCAGGGCCGCCAGGGCGAAGGCGATGTCGGTGGCCGTCGCCGTGGGCCAGCCCTGGGGTGATCCCCCGGCCCCCAGGTTGAAGGCCAGATAGACCCCGGCCGGGACCGCCATGCCGCCGATGGCCGCCAACACGGGCAGGGCCAGGCGGCGGGGGTTGGACAGTTCGCCGCGCAGGATCTCGAACTTGATCTCCATCCCAACGACGAAGAAGAAGATGGCCATCAGGCCTTCCTTCACCCAGTCCAGCACCGAGTGCGTCTCGTCGAAGGCGCCCACCTGGATCGACAGCTTGTGGGCGATGAAGCCGAAATAGTGCTGCGACCACGGGGAGTTGGCCAGGAGGATGGCCGCCAGGGCCGCGCCGGCCAGGATCATGCCCGAGGCGGCTTCGGTCTTCAGGAAATCGAGGGTGATGCGACGCGCCATGACCGAGCGGTAGCATGGCTTTGCCGTCGCGCGCATCACAACCGCGCTTGCCCAAGACGGTTTTCAGCGCCATCTGGCGGCCATGCCCGTCTCGTCCGCCTACCGCCCCGACCCGCGCCTGCCCGATCTTGGCCCGGAGTTCGCCGATCCCGTCGCGGCCGCCGATTTCCCCCAGACCCTGCTGCGGTTCCGTAACGACCGGGCCGCAGCCACCGTGGGCCTGGACACCCTGACCGACGCCGAATGGGTGGCCCACTTCGGCCGCTTCCAGCCCCTGCCGGGCAACATCGATCCGCCCCTGGCTCAGCGTTATCACGGCCACCAGTTCCGGGTTTACAACCCCGACCTCGGCGACGGCCGCGGCTTCACCTTCGCCCAGCTGCGGGAGGTCGGAACCGACCGTCTGCTGGACTTAGGGACCAAGGGTTCGGGGACCACCCCCTGGTCGCGCACCGCCGACGGTCGCCTGACCCTGAAGGGTGGCATACGCGAGGTGCTGGCCACCGCCATGCTGGAGGCCCTGGGCGTCCCCACCTCGAAGTCCTTCTCCCTGATCGAGACCGGCGAGGCCCTGGAGCGCGGTGACGAGCCCAGCCCCACGCGCTCGGCCGTCCTGACCCGGCTGTCCCACAGCCACATCCGCTTTGGCACCTTCCAGCGCCAGGCCTTCCTGGAGCAGCCGCGCGAGATCGTCCGCCTCGTCGACTACGTGATCGAGACCTACTACCCCGAGCTGGACAATGCGCCCGACCGCACCTCGGCCCTGCTGACGGCGGTGGTGGAGCGGGCCGGAACCTTGGCGGCCTCCTGGATGGCGGCGGGCTTCGTCCACGGGGTGCTCAACACCGACAACATGAACATCACCGGCGAGAGCTTCGACTACGGTCCCTACCGGTTCCTGCCGCACAATGACCCCAACTTCGTCGCCGCCTACTTCGACAGTCAGGGCCTCTACAGCTTCGGCCGCCAGCCCGAGGCGGTGTTCTGGAACCTCCAGCAGCTGGCCGGCGCGCTCAGCCTGATCGCCGAAACGGAGCTCCTGGTGGAGGCGCTGAACGGCTTCGGCGCCGCGTACCGCGATGAGCTGACCGCCGCCATGCTGGACCGGCTGGGCGTGCGCCGGCGCGGGCCGGACGAGGACGCGGGTCTGGTGCAGGCCGCCTTCCGCGCCTTCGCCGAGGGGGGCGAGCGGCTGCGCTGGGAACCGTTCTTCTTCGACTGGTTCTGCGGCGATCAGGCCCGGGCGCAGGGGAGTCCGCGCGGCGACCTCTATGCCGGGGCGGGCTTTTCGGAGTTCCGCGAGCTTCTGGCGACATTCGAACCCGACCGGCCCGAACGCCTGGCCGACCCCTATTTCGCGCGGCCTGAGCCGGAGGAGCTGCTGGTCGATCAGATCGAGGCGCTGTGGACGCTGATCGCGCAGGCGGACGACTGGTCGGCCTTCCACGCCAAGCTCGCCGCCATCGAGACCGCGCGACTGGCCTGGGGCCTGCCGGCTCAGGGAGCCTGAGCGTCACGCATCCTGAGCGTCAGTGGGCCCGCGCGAGGCCCACTGCGCCAGCACCACGCCGGTGAGCGCGGCGGCCGCGCCGAGGGCCTGCATCGGCCCCAACGCCTCGGCGAACAGCACCCAGCCCAGCCAGGTCGCCACCACCGGCTGGACCAGCACCACCACTGAGGCGGTGGCCGTCGGCAGGCGGCCCATGCCCCAGGCTATCGAGCCCTGGCCGGCGACGTGCACCAGGCCCAGCGCCATGCACGCGCGCCAGCCCGCCGCCGTCGTGGGCGCGATCTGTTCGCCGAGTAGCAGGGCGGCGACCAGGAGGATCGGCGCGCCCACCACGCCGGACCAGAACATCAGCC
>JAYVDG010000499.1:0-3872 GCA_043749525.1 Phenylobacterium sp. | reverse complement strand
TGGGCTCATCTGGCGCCGCTGCTGTGACCAGAATGCGGTCGAAAGGCGCCTGTTCGGGCCAACCCAGCCCGCCATCGCCAAATCGGGTGATCACATTGGTGAGACCCAGCGTCTTGAAGCGGGCTTCCGCCTCCCCCATCAGGGTCCGGTAGCGCTCCACCGTATAGACCAGCCGCGACAGCTTGGAGAGCACGGTGGTCTGGTAGCCCGAGCCGGTGCCGATCTCCAGCACCCGGTCGCGCTTCTCCACCCCCAGCGCCTGGGTCATCAGGCCGACGATGAAGGGCTGGCTGATGGTCTGGCCACAAGCGATGGGCAGGGCCGAATCTTCCCAGGCCCGCTCCTGGAACAGGTCGGGGGTGAACAGGTCGCGCGGCGTCGACTCGATGGCGTTGAGCACACCGGCGTCGCTGACCCCCTGCGAACGCAGACCCAGGATCAGGCGCGCCAGCCGCGTCTCGGGCGAGTCCTTCTCCGGTTTGGACATTGTTCCTGTCACCTACGCCCTGGGCGGGACGCCGCCCAGCAAACTCTTCAGACGATGAACGGTCTCAAGGTGAGTCAGGTCGATGTGCAAGGGCGTGACGGAAATCTTTCCGTCGTAAATCGCTTTCAGGTCGGTTCCAGCGGCGGGGGAGGACCGCTCCTGCCGGAAACCCATCCAGTAATATTCGCGGTTGCGCAGGTCGGTGCGCTTTTCGGCGTGGCGCACATTGATGTCGCGGAAGGTTTGGCGCGTGACCTCCACCTCGGTGATCTCGTCGACCGGGCGGGCCGGGAAGTTGACGTTGATGATCACGTCCTTCGGCCAGCCGGTCTCCACCAGCTTCTTGATGATCCCCGGCGCGAACCGCTCGGCCGGCGCGAAGATGTCGTCGTTTCCCGTCGGCCAGCCGGTCTGGGATAGCGCGATGGAGGGGATGCCCATGGCCATGCCCTCGATGGCCCCGGCCACCGTGCCAGACAGCGTCACGTCTTCGGCCAGGTTCGCCCCGCGATTGACCCCCGACAGCACCAGGTCGGGCTTGGCGCCCTCCATCAGCTCGGAGATGGCCAGCATCACGCAGTCGGTGGGGGTGCCGCTGGTGGCGAAGCGGCGGCCGTCCAGCTTCCGCACGCGCACCGGATCGGACAGGGTGAGCGCCCGGCTAGCGCCCGACTGCTCGTATTCCGGCGCGCAGATCCAGAGGTCGTCGGAGAGGACCTTGGCGATGTTCTCCAGGGCGACCAGGCCTTCGGCATGGATGCCGTCGTCGTTGGTCAGCAGAATTCTCACGCCGCGCCGCCGATGTGGGTCAGGCCCGGCAGATAGGGATGCAGGGCCTGGGGAATGGCGATGGCGCCGTTCTCGTCCTGATAGTTCTCCATCACCGCCACCAGGGTCCGGCCCACGGCCAGGCCTGAGCCGTTCAGGGTGTGGACGAAACGCGTGCCCTTTTCCCCCGCCGCCTTGGTGCGCGCGTCCATGCGCCGGGCCTGGAAATCGCCGCAGTTGGAGATCGAGCTGATCTCGCGATAGCGGCCCTCCGAGGGGATCCAGACCTCCAGGTCGATGCTCTTGCGGGCGCCGAAACCCATGTCGCCGGTGCAGAGCAGCATGGTGCGGAAGGGCAGCTGCAGGGCCTTCAGGATCGCCTCAGCGCAGCCGACCATCCGCTCGTGCTCGTCGGCCGACTGATCGGGCGTGGTGATGGACACCATCTCGACCTTGTAGAACTGGTGCTGGCGGATCATGCCGCGGGTGTCGCGGCCCGAGGCGCCGGCCTCCGAGCGGAAGCAAGGCGTCAGCGCCGTGAGGCGCAGCGGCAGCTCTTCCTCGGGCGTGATCTGCTCGCGCACCAGATTGGTCAGCGACACCTCGGCGGTGGGGATCAGCCAGCGGCCGTCGGTGGTGTGGAACAGGTCTTCGGCGAACTTCGGAAGTTGGTTGGTGCCGAACACCGCCTCGTCGCGCACCAGCAGCGGCGGCGAGACCTCAAGGTAGCAATGCTCCTGGGTCTGGACGTCCAGCATGAACTGGCCCAGCGCCCGTTCCAGCCGCGCCAGCTGGCCCTTCAGCACCACGAACCGCGCGCCGCTCATCTTCGAGGCGGCCTCGAAGTCCATCAGGCCGAGCGCCCCGCCCAGGTCCACGTGGTCCTTGGGCGACGCGATGTGGTTCGGCTCGCCCCAGCGGCGCAGCTCGACATTGTCGTCCTCATCCTCGCCCGCCGGCACGTCGGACATGGGCAGGTTGGGCAACGACGCCAGCAGATCGAACAGCTCGCCGCTGGCGGCCTTTTCAGCCTCGGCCTGCTCGGCGCCCGCGCCCTTCAGGCTCTCGACCTCGGCCAGCAGGCGCTGGGCCTGCGCCTCATCCTTCTGGGCCTTGGCCTGACCGATCAGCTTGGAAAGCTCGTTGCGCTTGGCCTGGGCGCTCTCGGCGGCGGTCTTGGCCGCGCGCACCTTGCCGTCGAGCTCGATCGCCTGGGCCGCGGCCCCGGATCGGCCCTTCGCAGCCCAGGCTTTCTCGTAAAGCTCAGGGGTTTCGCGAATGGCTCGAATGTCGTGCATGGGGTCCGCCGTGGGGTAAGCGGCTTTCTCTAGAGCGCGCCGCTCCTGCGGCCAAGCCCTCTAGACCGGCACGACGTCCGTGCCGGCGTCCTCGCGGGCCCGGCGGCGGTCGATCAGGGCCACGCACCAGATCGAGATCTCGTAGAGCAGGATGATCGGGGTCGCCAGCAGGGTCTGGCTGATGGGATCGGGCGGGGTCACCACCGCGGCCACCACGAAGATCCCGACGATGGCGTAGCGGCGCCCGGCCCGCAGCTGCTTGGAATCCACGATGCCCGCCATGCCCAGCAGGGTCAGCACCACCGGCAGCTGGAAGCAGAGCCCGAAGGCCATCAGCAGCGTCGTCACCAGGGTCAGGTAGTCCGACACCTTGGGCAGCAGCTCCACCGAGATCGCGCCCACGCCCACGATCTGCTGGCTCAGCGAGAACCACAGGACGAAGGGCAGGATCATGAAATAGACCAGCGCCGCGCCCAGGGCGAACAGCAGCGGCGCGGCGATCAGGAACGGCAGGAAGGCGTGCCGCTCCTTCTTGTAGAGGCCCGGCGCCACGAAGCCGTAGATCTGCGCGGCCAGCACCGGGAAGGTCAGGATCACCGCGCCGAACCCCGACAGCTTCACCTTGGTGAAGAAGAACTCCAGGGGCGCGGTATAGACCAGCTTCAGCGTGCCCGAGGCCAGGTTCGGAACCTCCTTGAGGCCGATGAGCGCCAGTAGCAGGTCGAAGGGCCCGGCGGAATGGGCCTGGTTGGGCGGCGTGGGCTTCAGGTGCAGGAACTGCAGGATGCCGTCGACGAAGCCAGCATGCGGCCCCGCATGTTCGGCGAGGCGCTGGGCGGCCATCAGCTGGGCGGCCACCTGATAGGGGTGCAGCAGCAGGTAGTAGATCTGGGTCGAGAAGGCGAAACAGACCGCGAACCCCACCGCCAGGGCGCCGACACAGACGATCAGCCGGGAGCGGAGCTCCACCAGATGGTCCAGCAGCGGGGCGCGGGAGGCCTCGATCTCGTCGTCGACATCGCTCAAGAGACCGTTCCCTCGGCGGGCCGGGCGGCGGGCGGCTTCTTGGAAGCAGGCGCCTTGGGTTTGGCGGCCGCCTTAGCCGCCGTGGTCTTGGCGGCCGATTTCGCAGCGGTGGTCTTGGCGGGCGTGGGCTTCGCGGCCGCCGTCTTGGACGCGCGCGGCGCCCTGGGCTTGGCAGCTGGGATCGGGGCCGGCGTCACGGCCTCGGCCACCTCGGCCTCGCTGGCGTACTGGTGGCTCATCGGCGGATGGAACTGGATGCCGGCGCTCTGCAGGCTGTCGCCGATCTCGTTGAA
>JAYVDG010000498.1:0-3878 GCA_043749525.1 Phenylobacterium sp. | reverse complement strand
TGGCGCAGCTGGCTCTGGCCGCGGGCCGAGCCGGTCATGCCGGGGCTGGCGCCGATGATCCCCACCGGCTTGGCGTCGAGCGCCGCCCCGCGCGGCGGGCGCGAGGCCCAATCCAGGGCGTTCTTCATCACCGCCGGGACGCCGTGGTTGTACTCCGGCGTCACGAACAGCACCGCGTCGGCGGCGCGGATGGCGGCTTTCAGCGCGGCCACGCCCTCGGGATCGCCGGCGGCCTCGACGTCGCCGTTGTAGAGTGGGACCGAGATCAGGTCGAACGCCTCGATGCCCATGCCGGCCGGCGCGGCGCCCTGTGCGGCGCGAAGCAGGGCGCGGTTTTAGGAGGCCTGGCGCAGGCTGCCGGCCAGCCCCAGCACGCGGAGGTCGGTCATGGTCAGGAATCCTTGGAACGGCGGCGGCGGTGAGGGGTTTTCGTGTCTACTTCAACACACAAGGACCACCCCATGAAAGTCAGTGAAGCCATGACGGCCCAGGTCGCGACCGCCGGACCGACCGACAGCGTCCAGAAGATCGCCGGCATCATGGCCAGCATCGAGACCGGCGCCGTGCCGATCATCGAGGACGACAAGGTGGTCGGCCTGATCACCGACCGCGACATCGTCCTGCAGGTGGTGGCCAAGGGCGGCCAGCTCTCCACGCCCGCGTCGGAGGTGATGAGCGGCGACGTGCAGACCTGCAAGGAAGACGACAACCTGGCCGACGCCGCCGCGCAAATGGCCAGTCACCAGATCCGCCGCCTGGTGGTGGCCAACGACGCCGGCAAGCTGGTGGGCATCCTGAGCCTCGGCGATATCGCCGTGGACTACGGCGCCAAGGTGGTGGGCAAGACCCTCGAAGAGATCTCCACCGACAACGACGCGTAACAATATCCGCTCATCCCGGCGAAGGCCGGGACCCAGGTCGTAGGCACAACCTCGGATACGACCCTGAAATTCGCAGATGTATCTGGGCCCCGGCCTTCGCCGCGGTGAGCGGGGTTTTACGGCTTTGGCGGGTAGGCGTGGCGCGTCCCGTTGGGATCCTGCACCTCGCCGTCCGAGCTGAGATAGTCCGGGCCGACCGGCACCTTGCCGTGGCCGCCGGGTATATCCAGGACATAGGTCGGCTGGGCCAGGCCTGAGAGCCGGCCGCGCAGGTCCCGCATGATGGCCTGACCTTCCTCGAGCGTCGTGCGCAGGTGGCTGGTGCCGCGGGCCAGGTCGCCGTGGTGCAGGTAGTAGGGCTTGATCCGGGTCTCCACCATGGCCCGCAGCAGGGCCTCCAGCAACGCGGGGTCGTCATTGACCCCCTTCAGCAGCACCGTCTGGCCGATCATCGGGACGCCGGCGTCGATAAACTTCGCGCAGGCGGCGCGGGCCGCCGGCGTCAGTTCCGACGCGTGGTTGGCGTGCAGGGCGACATAGACCGCCTTGCCCTCGATCTTCAGCGCGGCGACCAGGGCGTCGGTGACGGCAGCCGGATCGACGGCCGGGACGCGGGTGTGGATGCGCAGCACCTTCACGTGGTCGATCTGCGCCAGGCGCCCCATGATATCGCGCAGCCGGCGCGGCGACAGCACCAGGGGGTCGCCGCCGGTGAGGATCACTTCCCAGATCGCGGGATGCTCAGCGATGTAGCCGATGGCGGCGTCGAGCGCCTTGGCCGACAGGGCTGGGACCTCACCCGTCGGCCCCACCATCTCGCGGCGGAAGCAGAACCGGCAATAGACCGCGCAGGTGTGGGTGACCTTCAGCAGCACCCGGTCGGGATAGCGATGGACGACGCCTTCCACCGGCATGTGGGTGTTGTCGCCGACGGGATCGGCGTCCTCGCCGGGCAGGACCGTGAGCTCGGCGACGTCGGGCAGGAACTGGCGGGCGATATGGGGGTCGTCCATCAGCTCAGCCATGGCGGGCGTCACGGCCACGGCGTACTGCGCGGCCACCCGCTCCAGGGCGGGCAGGCGTTCGGCCTCTATGAGGCCCGCCTCAGCTAAGGCCGGCAGGGTGCGAAGGGTGGTGCTCACGGGCGGGCTATGACGCAAACGGGCGCGCGCGGCAAATATTGTCCGACAAGCTGGGCTGTGCGACCTGTGGCGGATTCTTAGGCAGCCCATTTTCAAGAGACCCCCCATGCAGATCATCGACTCCGAGTGCGACACCCCCACCAAGGAGGCCGTCGAGGACACCGTGCGGCTGATCAAGTCGGGGCGCGGCTTCGACAAGGAGGGCTACGCCCAGCAGATGGCGCCCGGCTGGGCCGCCCAGATCGGCATGTCGCTGGAGGAATTCAACGAGGCCAAGTCGACCGTGGGCCTGACGGCGCTCGCCCTGAAGCTCTGCGAAGTCGATATGACCAAGGCGATGAGCCACGCCGAGGTCATCGCCATGCTGGACGGCGCGGGCGTGGCCAAGGCCTGCATCGGCAATGCGGGGCGCCGGGCCAGCAACGAGGACGTCGCCGCCTTCGCCGCTGAATATCCCGACCGTCTGATCCCCTGGTTCCGCATCTGGGGCGACGAGGGCGAGGCGGCGCTGGAACAGGGCGTGCGCAAGCGCGGCGTGCGGGGCTTCGAGATCAGCTCCTACCGCGGGGAACGCTACATCAACGACCCGGCCTACCGGCCCTTCATGGCCAAGTGCGTGGAGCTGAACATCCCGGTACGGATCACCGTCGGCGTCCACCTGCTGTCGGGCCCCTATGACAGACTAACAGCAAGTGTAAGGACGCCTAAAGAGACTCATCGTCTGCGCTCCCGCGAAAGCTTACCATGGGCGATACAGCGCGCTCATCTGTTAGACGCGGGCTTGAGAGCGGAAGGCGATATCCGGCTCCCTGCGGGACTTAGCTTCGCCCGATGAAATATCCACCACGATCTTGCCGAAGTGGGGTTCGACGCTTGGTGGCGGAAGCCTCGGCGAGGTTTTCGAGAGGGAGGTGCTTGTCGAGGACGGGGCGGTAGCCGGCGACGTCGATGGCGCGGATCAGGTGGAGTTGGTGGCGGCGGCTGCAGACCGTCAGGCCTGTACCTTCGGCTGCTTGCCCATGCGATGGTGATCCCTACCCGTCCCTGCCCCTCGCCACCGCCGCCACCCGCTCGGCCGCCAGATTCTCCAGGTGCCGCTGGGCGTAGGTCTTGTCCTTGGGGGCGGTGGGCCAGCGGACGTCGCAGGTCCAGGTGGCGGCGGCGCATTTGGGGCAGGGCTTGGTGATCTTGGTGATCAGGTCGGTGTGCAGGGTGCTGGAGGTTCCGGTCTTGGCGGCGGTCAGCTGGGCGATGGCCTGGCGCGGCGTGACCAGTTTCTCCCATTTGCAGCCGCCGCAGCGGAACAGCATGCGGACATCGCGGTGGCGGCCAGGACCGACAGGGGCAGGCCCGAGCCCTCCTTCTCGTAGCGGAAGGTCATGCTGCACCCGCCCGGCATGTGGCAGAGCAACAGCCGCTGGATCTCCTTCATCTGCACATAGGCGTAGCCTCGCCGCAGCAGGACCTCGAGGTCGAGGTAGTAGTTGCGGCGGCATTCGCGGGTGTAGCAGGACCCGCGCACCACCTGCTTGCGGTGCATATAGCCCCAGAGGGTGGGGTCGAGGATCAGCTGGCCGTTGAAGACGCGCCAGCCCTTGGGCGGCGGAATGTACTCGCTCATGACGCAGGCTCTGCTCCGATACCGGAACAAACACAGAACTCGCGGTTATGGGCGACTCCGCCCTGGCTGTATTTTGGAGGGCGGCACAACTTGTGGCGGGAGGCGCCGCGAGGAAACTTTCCTCCCCTGTTCACGGCTAGGCGATTCACACATCTCTGAGGCTCCATCCCTTGGCGATGGATCGGAGGTATTCGAGCCCGTGGCGGAAGGTGATGGGTCCTGGGGGCCTTGAGC